>JANNRU010000374.1:0-1931 GCA_031401755.1 Acidobacteriota bacterium
CAGCGGCGGCCCTGGTTTCGGGCTTTTCGCGACTCTCCGATCGTGGAGTCGTCGATTCCAGGCTAGAGACGAGGTCGGCGCTGCGGGTCAGTCTTGCCGCGCCCAGCCGATCAATGCGTGACATCCGATCGGACGTTGGATCCCGCGCAGAACGCGTTCTCCGAGAGCACGCACCTGGAAGCGTCCATCGAGCCGCTCCAGGGTCGCATCAGTGATCACGATCTGCCCCGGCTCGGCCACCACCGCCTCGATCCGAGCGGCGATGTTGACGGTCGCCCCGAGTACCGTGTACTCGCGGCGCCGAGTCGAGCCCATGTCCCCGGAGACCACGCGTCCCGAATTCAGCCCGACTCGAAATTGGACCCGGGATTCGGGGGCGACCGGCGCGTTCAACCGCTCCAGCGCCTCGCGCATCCCGAGAGCAGCCTCGACCGCCCGCTGGGCATGATCGGCCATGACCAGCGGCGCGCCGAAGACCGCCATCAGGCAGTCCCCGATAAACTTGTCCAGGGTTCCCTGTCGAGCGAAGATCTCGTCGACCATTTCGCTGAAATAGCGGTTGAGCAGATCGGCGACCTCCAGCGGCTCCATCAGTTCGCAGCGACCGCTGAAGCCGACGATGTCCGCGAACAACACGGTCACCTCGCGCTCGTCGGCGATCGGGCCGCCGTGGCGCTCGCTGGCCGCGATACGCGCGGCGACCGCGGGCGAGTGATAGCGTTCCAGTCGCTCCCGTACCAGTTTTTGCTCGAGCACCGTGTTTTGCAGTCTCGCTTGCTCGAGAGCGGCCGCCACCAGGTTTCCGAGGGCCGACAGCAGGTCGAGATCGAAGCGATCGAACGCTCCTGACACCAGGGTGTCGACGTAGATCAGGCCCTCGACCCGGTCACCACTCCAGATCGGCGCAGCGATGGCCGAGTGGATGTCGAGGGCGAAGATCGACGCCCCCGCGGCAAAACGCTTGTCGGCCTGCGCATCGGAAGTTAGCACCGCGACCTTTTCCCGCAGTACCTGCTCGGCGATCGTGCGCGAGAATCGAATCTCACCCGCGGCGTCGCCAGAACCGTCGCGATCGCGAACACAGCGAACCGTGAGTTCGGAGGAGGCGTCCTGCAGCAAGATGCAGCCGCGCTGAACCGGCAGGTGCTCGAAGATCAGTTCCAACACGCGCCCGAACATCGTCTCCGCCGACGCACATGCGAGCAACGCCTCGGAGGCCCGCGTCGCGATCGACAGGAGCTTCGGAAACCTTGCTGCATCCGGCACTGCCGCCGCGAGCGCGGAGAAGTCCACTGCCGAGCGGACCATCGTGGACATCGGCGCCGACCCGGGGCGATCCGCGGTCATTCGCAGACGGACTGCCGCAGTGCCATCGGTGGGCTTCTCAGAGAACAGAAAACCGAGGTCGTGGAGCCAGATCGTGTCGCCATGACTCAGGACCTTGTCGGAAACGGCCCCATCGTTGACTCGTGTTCCGTTCAACGAACCCAGGTCGGCGACTCGCCAACCCTCCGGCGAAAGCCAGATGCGGGCATGGCGCCGCGAGATCGACGGTTTTCGGACCACGACGTCGTTGGCTTCATCCCGACCGACGATGATCTCGTCACGGTCGAGGCTACGCACTTGTCGCTGCCCATCGATTTCCCAGACGATCTCGGGTTGCACCGCGTTCCCGCCCGCGCTTCGAACTCCGATGGATTATAGAGGGATTATCGGATCACGGGTCGCCGTCGAATTCGACCTGGGTGCCGCTCGCGGCCCCAGCCCCCATTTTTCCCAACTCGAATCGCAAGGCGGATTCGATGTCAGGGAAGCGGAAAGAAAAGCCGGAGCTCACGAGCCTCGCAGGAAGGACTCGGGTGCTGGCGAGCAACAGTTCGTCGGCCATCTCGCGTCCGAGGGCCAAGCGCAGAGCGGGAGCGGGAGCGGGA
>JANNRU010000375.1:0-12782 GCA_031401755.1 Acidobacteriota bacterium
TTTTGAATGCGCCCTCGCCCGCCGCGACCGCGTCCTTGGCAATCGGGCGGGTCGTTGCGGAACGCGCGGACGGGCTCATCGGAGCGGATTAAGAAGTCCGGCGGTTCCGACGGTTCCACGACGGTGAGGCGCGTTAGCCGTCGATCGACCGACGATTTGGGCGTGGCCCCGCCCCAATTGCCGCTGGGGCGGGGGAATGGCCTTTGCAAGCGCCTCGACCGCGCGGCGCCGGCCGCGGGGGAGGTCTCATGTCCGATCCGATCGTCAGCATCGCCATTCCCGCCCGCGATCAGCGTGCGCGCCTAGTCCGCACTCTCGAGTCGATCGGCCGCTCAGAGGTCGATCGATCGCGGCTCGAGGTCGTGGTCGTCGACGATGGATCGACGGATGGCTCGGCATCGGCCGCCGAAGAGTTGGCGGGTGTGCTCCCGTATCGACTGATCGTCGAGCGTGGCAGCTGGGGCAGTCAGAGTGCGGCGACCAACGCTGCGCTCCGCCGGTGTACGGCCCCGCTACTGCTGATGTCCGCTCAGGACATCGTGTTTCACGAGCGAATGATTGCCGAGCACCTGGCAGCGCACGAGAGATTCTCCGGCGAGGAACTCTCGGTGCTCGGAGCCCTGCCGTATCCGGAAGATCTCAAAGTGTCCCCGTTCATGCTCTACCTCATCCGCGGTGGCTTCCAGTTCGCTTATCACCTGATCCAGGATCCGCTCCGCGTGCCGCCCAACTTCGTCTACGCGCCGAATCTCTCTCTAAGTCGTTCAACGCTCGATCGTGTCGGGGCGTTCGACGAGAACTTGCCCTACGGATGTCAGGACACCGATCTGGGCTTGCGCCTGTCGGATGCCGGCGTGCGCCTGATTTACGTGGCCGGTGCGATCGGTTATCACAACCACCCGATGGCACTAGAGGACTACCTACCGCGTCAACGAAGCGTGGGCCGGGCGATGCACCGCCTGCAAGCAAAGCACCCGCGGCACCTGTCCGCCCAGTCCCAATGGGAATTGGTCGCTCGCGCGCTGGTTGCTTCCGCGCCGGCCCGTGAGGATGTCGATCGTCGACTGATCGGGCGGCTCGAGCCGATCGCGGCCGCCGAGCCGAGACTCGCAGATTTATGGGAACGAGCGTTTTGTGGCCGCGAGGATCTCGACAACTTCGAGCCCGGCCAGTGTTCCACGCTGCGGGCGACCGAAAGGCTGTTCAACGCCTACGGGCGAATTCTCGAGCGGGCGATGGCCGAGGGGTTCTTGTGCGAAGCGCGGGCGGTCGCCGGCGATGACGAGGTTGCCGCGCACCTACGCGCTCGGTTGAGCGCTCTGCAGGCATCCTGGTCGACCCGACGGTCGGCCCAGCGGCGATTGCAAGAACTGGGTTTCGACCTCCAGTTGGAGTTGCCGAGCGATCGCCAGCACGCTCGGATCGTCGTCGGGATCGAGTCCTACGACGAGGCCCTCGATGAGCTTGAGAACCAACTCTTTCCGGCGGTTCGTGCGTTTCACCAGCAGATCATCCTCGCGGTCGAGCCGGGCCGGTTGACCGAGGCCCAGATCGAACGGCTCTCGGCGAGCGCCGATGTCGTCGTCGCTCCCGGTAGCGTGGGCCTCTCCCGCGCTCTCGCTCTCGCCACCCCGGAGCGGATCGCGATCACGCAGCCGGGGGTCGAAGTCGAAGACGGGGGCGGAATCGCGCTGGCCGCAGCGGTATTCGAGCGTTTTCCCGAGGTTGGCCTGCTCGGCGGGGGCACGGTTCGCGGCGACGGGTCGATCGAGTACGGGCTCGCCCGCGAAGCGAAGGGGGGGCGTTTTTCATCGCTGTCCCGCGCGGCGGGGAGCGCCGCCGGGGCCACGCCGATCGATGCCGTGTCCGACCACTACGCCATCGTGAGGAAAAAGGTCGGCCTGCGGGCGGCGGCGCTGATGGCTCCGGGCAAGCCCTGGAACATCGCCCTTTCTCTCGCGGTTCGGGAGTGCGGCGGCTTGGTGCTCCATCTGCCCGCCCTCCAGGCGCGCGGGGGATCGACCGCCTCGGGGCGCCCGCTTGACACGACCTCGGGTGTCCCTATACTTGCCGCAGGTCCTGACCGCCACTGATGTGTCCTCCCCTCCGGTAACGACTTCCACGAAACACGAGCACACGACGGCGTTGTTGCGTAGCGGCAGTTGGTCTGTCGATGCGCGGCGCGTGGCCAGGACCAGCTAAGAGCTCCCCAGCGGAGCAACAGGAGTCTGCAGTATGGGAACGAGACTGTATGTCGGCAATCTGCCGTTCAGCGCCGATGACCAGGCGGTGCGCGATCTTTTCCAGGGCAACGGACGAGAAGTCGCGGAAGTCAAACTGGTCACCGATCGCGAAACCGGTCGCCCACGCGGTTTTGGTTTTGTCGAGATGGGAAACTCGGAGGACGCCGACAGCGCGATCCGCGAGCTGAACGGCTTCCAGATGGATGGCCGTCCGCTCACGGTCAACGAAGCTCGCGAGCGTGCGCAAACCGGTGGCGGTGGCGGTGGTGGTCGGCCGCGTAGGTTCTGACCGAACCCGGAATTGCCGACGGTTTGAATTGAATGGGGGCGCTTCTGAACAGGCGCCCCCTTTTTAAATGTTGACGGTCAGGGCGCCCGAACGGCGACGACTTCGACTCCGCTCAGCCCGTCTCGCGCCGCGGCGCGTCCTTCCAGTACGACTTTCTTTCCGGCGAAGGTCTTGGCCTTTTCGAATGCCGACCCATCCGCGTGGTTGGCGAAGAGGACGTGAACCTTGCCGTCGATCGTCAACAGGCCCATGGGTTGTCCGGCCTTGACGCAGGACTCGGCACATTTGGCGTGCCCCTCGCCCTTGGCGCCTTTTGCCAGGTAGCAGGCGAGGTCGAGTATCTCGCCCTCGAATCGCTCCGGTGGTTTGGGTTCCTCCGCGGCGATCCTGGCCAGACCTCCGGCGGCCAACGCGATCAAGATCCCACCGAACAAGCCCGCAATTTTAGGGGATAATCCCACGATTCCACCTCCGGCTGACGAACGAACGAATCAATGTCGCCAGCCCTGGCAAGTCTACACATCGGCGGCGGGAACCTGCCGGTCGCGCCGGCTAGAATGCACGCTGATCAAGGCGGCGAGGGTGTCCGCGATTTGAAGTGTAGGAGCCTATGCGACTGTTCGGTCCCTGCTTCGCCGTGGCGCTGGCGATCGCGATTGCGCCCGAGATTTCGGCCGAGGGTCCGCCGACCCGTTTCGGCGAGGTGCAGAAGAGCTGGGGCGTTTTGCTCGGCCGGCACGTCGTGGAGGGCGGCTTGGACTACCGGGGACTAGCGCGCGATCGCGTCGAGTTAGACCGGGTGGTAGCCGCCATCGCCGAGCTCGATCCGCGCCCGCTGTCGCGGGAACGGCGCCTGGCTTTCTGGATCAACGCTTACAACGTAACGGTCGTCCGGCGGTTGCTCGATCACTATCCGGACCTGCGGTCGGTGCGGGACATCGACGGGTTCTTCGACCGGAAGTCGTCGCGCGTCGCCGGAGCCCAGCGGACGCTCGACGAAATCGAACGCCAAAGCCGGGATCTCGACGCGCGATCTCATTTCGCGCTCGTCTGCGCGGCGTTAAGCTGTCCCGATCTCAGGCATGAGCCCTACCGACCGGAAGCGATCGAGCTGCAGCTCGCGGAGCAGACGCGACGTTTCCTTTCCGATCCGGCGAAGGGTCTCCGCTTCGACGAGGCCAAGAAATCTCTTTGGCTCTCGTCGATCTTCAAGTGGTATGCGAGCGACTTCACCGGCGATGACGCGGTCGACTCGAGCCGGTCGCCGGAACGTGTCGTCGGGTGGATCTTGCCGCGGCTAGACGAGTCGCTGGCGCAACGGATTCGCGACACCAAGCCGCAGGTCCGCTTCTTCGATTACGACTGGAGACTCAATGACCTGAGAGAGTGAATCTCCGCGAAGGCGCGTTCCCAGCGTTCAGCCCAGACATCGATCGTGCGCTGTTGCAGCACGAACGCCTGCTGCCGCTTGAGCTCGGCGTCTCGCGCGACCGGATCGAGCAGGAATCGTTCCAGCGTGTCAGCCCAGGCCGCGGCGTCGTTGGGTACCGTCACCGAGACCTCGTCCAGGTAGGGCTCGACCGCGCTGGCCACGGTCAGCGTTCCCACCGCCGCGTACTCGTAGAATTTCAAAGCCGACTTGTGACGATTGAACGGCGTATCACGCAAGGGGCAAACGCCGATCGCGAGGTCGAGCTGCGGCAGCGTCTCGAGGAAGTTGTCGATCGGCGTGAACGGTCGATGATCGACGCTGAGCGATTCCAGCCGCCGGCACAATTCGATGAATCGTGAAGCCCGCTCGCGCTGCGCGGCGCTGAAATTCCGGCGGTGACGGCGGATCTCGGCAAGCTGGGTCGCAAGCGGCCGGTCGGTCAGCCCGAAGACAACCAGATCGAACTCGGTTCGCGCGGCCAAGCGCTCGAGCGCGGGCAGCAGCATCAAGAGATCTTCGATATGCGAGCTCGAGCCAGCCCAACCGATGCGCGCTTTCCCCCCCCGGCGCGGCCTGGCGTGTAGCCGCCGCGGATCGATCGTATTCGGCAGGAGAAAGGTCGGACGCTGCCAATTGGCGAGCGAGCGTTCCAGCGCAGCGGTCGTCACGATCAGCGCGTCTGCGTGTCGCCGGACTCGCTGAAGGTTTTCGATCGAGTCGTGAACCGCTTCGAAACCAGGATTCGAAGGATCCATGTCGTCCAGGTGGTCGTCCACGGAGTAGACGATCGGTATCGAGCGTCGAACGGCCTCCTCACACAGAAAGCGCGCGACCTCGACACGGCGTCCGTCCGCAGTTCGCGGGGAGGCCACCATTTGTGGGAAGACCAGGGCGATCACGTCGTCGAGCAGGGCGGCGTCGGGGACGAAGCCGAGCGGCGAGGCGTGCAGTTCGATCGATCTCCCCAGCGTGCGCAGCTCGAGGCCACGCTCCGCCAGGCGCGTGAACGGTTGCGCGAATCGGACGTAGCCGATCCCGTCGAACGGCTCCGCCACCACCCCGAGGATCGTTTGTGGCCCGTTTTTCTTGGTACCGGAGGTGGTCACGTGATCTCTCTTTGCAAGTGCGGTGCCATTCCAGCGGATGAGCCGCCGGACCCGATATCGCCCGAAATCGGTCTGGCGCAGCGGTGCCGAGAATCGCGGCGTCGGGTTCCTGACGTCGGCGAGCGGTCGAGAGTGGCGCCGTCGGTGACCCCGTGCGGGGACTTGGCCTGCGACGTTGCTTCCGGTACTCTCTGCCGCATAGCGATGGGGGAACTTCAAGCCGGGCCACTGATATTGAGGGGGACCGCGGTCATCGGCCTCGTCTTGGCCAATGCGTTCTTCGTTGCCGCCGAGTTCGCCTTGGTTGCGTCCCGTCGGACGCGTATCGAAACCCTGGCGGCCAGCGGCAGTCGAGGCGCCCGAGCGGCCCAGCGCGCCATCGGGCAGATCGACCGCTACATCTCGGGAACCCAGCTCGGGATCACGCTCGCCAGCCTCAGTCTGGGCTGGATCGGAGAGCCCGCCGTCGCCGTGGTGCTCGAGCCCGCGCTCGGCATCCTCCCGTTTGCGATCGACGATCTGGCGCTACACGCGATCTCGGTCTCGGTCGCGTTCGCGCTGATCACTTTCCTGCACATCGTACTCGGCGAGTTGGCTCCCAAAGCGCTCGCGCTGCAGCATCCCGAGGCGATAAGCTGTTGGGTGGCCCGGCCGTTAATCGTCTTCACCGAGCTGGTGCGACCCTTCATCTGGCTGCTCAACGGTGCCGCGCTAGGCCTACTGCGAGTGATCGGCGCCAAACCGATGAGCGAGGCCGAACGCGTGCACATGCCCGAAGAGCTTCTGATGCTCGCCCGGCAAACCCAAGCCTCAGGACAGCTGGCGACCGCGGACGTGCGGATGATCGAGGGGGTGTTCGAGTTCACCGAGAAACGCGCTCGCGATCTGATGGTCCCGCGGACGGAGATCGCCGGGATCTCCAGCGAAACGACGGTCGCAGATGCGGCGGGGATCGCGGCGAAGGAAGGATTCTCGCGCTACCCCGTCTATCGCGAGTCGCTCGACGACATTGTCGGTTTCATCCACATCAAACAGATCTTGACCGAGATGGTTAGCCACCCGAAACGGCGCGTCGCCGACTTGATGCGTGATGTCCCTCTGGTTCCGGCCTCCGCCGAGGTGGAAGACGTGCTGGCCGAGATGAAGCACAAGAAAAAACATCTCGCGGTCGTCCTCGATGAGTATGGCGGGACCGCCGGCATCGTCACCATGGAAGATCTGCTCGAAGAGATCGTCGGCCCGATCTACGACGAGACCGACATCTCGGATCCGTTGCCACGCGACAGCCAGGAAGGGATGCTCCTCCCGGGAAACATGGAGATCGACGAGGCGAACGAGCGTTTCGGGCTGGGAATCGTCGACGAGGAGTACGCCACCGTCGGCGGACACCTCTTCGGACGGCTCGGACGACTGCCCAGGATCGGCGACCGAATCGCGCTCGAGCGGGGAGCACTTGAAGTCGTCGAGATGGCTGGCCGACGCATCTCCTCGATCCGATTCGTCACCGGCACGTGAGCCGCACGGCGAGGTGCAACCTGCCTCGCACGAGAAATCTCGGCGATTGTCGTGGTACTCTGGCGACCGCGTAGGAGGCCGACCGATGATGCCGTTCGAGTACAGCGAGGTCGATTCCCCGGATGGCGTGACTGTTTGGAAACTGAGTGGCGATCTGTACGGGGATCCGCAGGCATTCGCCTTTCAGGCACAGGTCCGCCAACGGATGGGCTCCGGACGCGGACATATCGTGCTCGATCTCGGCGCCGTGCGGCGCATCGATAGCTCCGGGATCGGGATTCTCGTCACGCTGTTGTTCGAGACGACCCACTCCGGCGGCGCCATGTGCCTGGTGGCGCTTAGCCCGGCCGTCGAAAAAGCGCTAGGGATCACCATGCTGCTCGACCGGATCGGACGGGCGGACTCGATCGAGCAGGCGATCGCGTCCTTCGGCAGCGACGGGGACAAAGAGTAGATTCCGCGGCGGAGCGTCGTCGCCGCCGCAGCAGGAGGCACCGTGTTCAAGGGGCATCCACCCGGACTCAAAGTGCTGTTCTTCACCGAAATGTGGGAGCGTTTCGGCTACTACCTCATGCTCGGCATCTTCGTGCTCTACATGACCGATTCGCTCAAAGGCGGCTTGGCCTTCGACAAGGCTTGGGCAGCCGAGATCTACGGCACCTTCATCGCACTGGTCTATCTGACGCCGTTCATCGGTGGTCTGGTCGCCGATCAATTCCTCGGCTACCGCAAGAGTGTGATTCTTGGTGGATCTCTGATGGGGCTCGGTTACCTGGGCCTGGGCCTCTTCCCGGGAATGGGTGGCTTCGCTATCGCGCTCGCGTTGATCATGGTCGGCAACGGGTTTTTCAAACCGGCGATGAGCACGATCGTTGGCCGACTCTACCCAGATGGCAGTCCACTCAAGGATGCCGGCTACAACATTTTCTACATGGGTATCAACATCGGCGCGTTCATCTGCAACTTCGTCGCCGCGATTCTCCGGAATCAGTTCGGTTGGGGCTACGCGTTCGCGGCGGCGGGGGTCGGCATGTTCCTCGGCGTCGGGATCTTCATCTGGGGGCAACGATTCCTGCTCCAAGCGCGTGACCGCGGTGACGGCTCGGCTGCGAAGTCGAATGTATTGCTGATGCTGACCCTGCAGGTGATCCTACCGGCGCTCGCCTTCGGATTGGGGGGCTACTTCTTGCTCGGCGGCGTGTTCGGCACGCAACAGACGGCCGCGTTCGTCTGCGCCACGATTCCGGTGGTGCTGTACTACGTCTTGCTGCTGATTCGCGCACCCGCGGAAGAGAAAGGCCCAATCGGTGCGATCCTGGCGATGGCCGGCGTGGTCATCGTCTTCTGGATGGTCTTCCACCAGAACGGGTCGTCATTGACCTACTGGGCCGAGGAGAACACGCGCCGGGAGGCCGGCGTCGCCGCTCCGCTCCTTCAGTCGATCTACATGGATCAAGACGCGACGATCGGCACGACGATTGCCGATCCGAATCTGAAAGGACAGTACTGGCACAACGTCGAGTCGAGCCAACGGCCAGCATCTGGCCAACGTGCGACGCTGATCTCGACCGAGCTCTTCCAGTCGATCAACCCGTTCTTCGTCGTTCTATTGACACCGCTGGTCGTCGCCTTCTTCTCCTGGCTTCGCGCTCGCAACAGCGAACCGTCGACCCCGGGCAAGATCGCTTGGGGCATGGTCATCACCGCGGCCTCGACGTTATTGATGATCGGTGCGGTCTGGGTCACTGGCGGGGGTGCGAGCAAAGCCTCCGGGTGGTGGCTGGTCGGAACCTACGGCGTGATCACGGTCGGCGAACTGTTCCTCAGCCCGATGGGACTGTCGATGGTCTCGAAGCTCTCCCCGTCGCGAGTGACGGCGCTGATGATGGGCGGTTGGTTCTTGGCGACTGCGATCGGGAATAAGCTAGCCGGCGTGCTCGCCGGCTTCTGGGAGACGATTCCGCTGCTGTGGATCTTTGTCATCAACTGCGTCGCGGCGCTAGGCGCCGCGCTGGCGATCGCGGTAATGATTCCGTGGATCCGTCGCGTGATGGACGACCACCAACGCGATGAATCACGCCGACGCGGAGGTGGGGCGAGCTAGCGGGCGCGCCCCATGCAGTCACCGAGGGCGAAGGAGATGCAGGCCGCCGACCCCAACCAGCGCGGAATCCAGCAGCGCGGCTTTCACTTCTCCCGCGCCGCCGATCCCGCCGAGTCGGAGAGCTGGGCCAGGAGCTGCGACGGCGTGCTGCCGACCGTTACGGCCCACTCCGGGTCTTCGAGGGTCAGGGACAACTCATGCGCCATGATCCCGAGAACCTCCACGAAGCGCTCCGGAAGATCGCCCCAGTCGGCATCCCAGTACTCGTCGCCCGGAATCAGGAATCGGCTCGCGACGAGGAAGTTGTCCGGAGTCTGGCCGCCGTCCGTGGCCAGGAACTCGAGTAACTCGCGTATCGCGCGTTCGAGCCGGAGCTCGTCGACCGGCCTTGAGCACGCAGCTTCGTAGAGGCGACCCAGCAACGGGCCGAGTTCGGTCGACGGGATCGGGTTCCTGCCGCCGGCGTCGACCTGTTCGACGGTGATGGACCAGACGGCCTGAAAGCCATCGCCGCCCATCTCAGGGAAAAACGCCCAATTCGAGATAGGACTTTCCGACCTTCTCGATCGCGGAAACGTAGGCTGCAGTGCGCATGTCCGAGATCCCCTTGACGCGTCGCCGGATCTCGATAATCTCGTTGTAGGCGGTGATCATCGTCTCTTCGAGTCCTGAGTTGACCAGGGCCTCTTCGTCTGTGCTCTGCATGATCTTCTTACGCACTTCGTCTTGGAGCGGCATCCCGGAAACGGCTTCGATCGCATCGACCATCGATGCGGAGCGTGCCGCGTCGAGGCGCTTTTCGAGGCGGCCCTGTCGCATGTGGGAGAGGTTTTTGACCCACTCGAAGTACGAAACGGTCACCCCTCCGGCATTCATGAAAATGTCGGGGAGCACGAGGATTTGACGCTTGCTCAGGGCGGCCTCCGCCGCCGGGGTTGTCGGACCGTTCGCGGCCTCGGCGACGATCCGGCAACTCAGTTTGCCGACATTTTCCCGGGTGATCTGGTTCTCGAGCGCAGCCGGGATGAGAATGTCACAGTCGACCTCGAGGCTGTCTCCGGCATTCGGTAACGTCTTGCCTCCAGCGAAACCTCGGATCGACCCGGTCTTCGTGCGATGCGCCGCCAGTCCTGCGACGTCGATTCCTTTCGGGTTGTAAACCGTGCCGTCCCACTCGCCTATCGCGACGATGGTTGCGTCATCCTCGGTACAGAGGATGTTCGCAGTGTGGAAACCGACGTTGCCGAAGCCCTGGACGGCGATGCGCTTGCCGGCCAGGGAACCTGAGAGCTTGTAGCGCGACAGTTCTTTGGGGTGTCGGAAGACCTCGCGCAACGCGTAGACCACGCCGCGGCCGGTCGCCGGCCCGCGGCCGCGAATCCCACCCTGCGAGACCGGCTTCCCGGTTACGCAGGCCATGTTGTCGAGCTGACCCGGGTGGAAGGCATCGTAGGTATCGGCAATCCAGGCCATTTCTCGCTCGCCGGTGCCATAGTCCGGCGCGGGAACGTTGACTCCGGGCCCGATGAAGTTCTTCGCGATCAGCTCTGCAGTGAACCGGCGGGTGATCTTCTCGAGATCTTCCGGCGTATAGTCCCTGGGGCGAACTTTGACGCCGCCTTTCGAGCCGCCGAAGGGGACGTTGACGATCGCGCACTTGTAGGTCATCAAGGCGGCCAGCGCCATGATCTCGTCCTGGGAGACCATGCTGCTGTAGCGGATGCCGCCCTTGAGGGGTTTGCGATGATGGCTGTGTTCGGCGCGCCATCCGGTGAACATCTCGTAGCGCTTTCCCAGTTTGACCGGGAACTGGACCTGGTAAATGTTGTTGCAGGCCTTGATCTGTTGCAGCAGACCATCTGGAAGCGGCACGAATCGCGCCGCCCGGTCGAATTGATCGGAGACGATGTTGAAAAGGTTGAGGTCTTCGGCGTGTTTGGCCTTGGCCCTCGGCTGCTTGGATTTTGCGCGGGTCTTCACCACGACGAACCTCCGGGTACCGCGCCGGCGCGGCGGCCACTGAATGCGAAGGGCGCTTCAAGTCGACGGGGGACCCGAGCGCCGCGACGCGCGATTCTAGACGTCCTTCGGATCGACTGTCAAAAGCGAAAAGGCCTACGAGCGTGAAGAGCCACCGTAGAGCGGTGATCCTGTCGCTGGTCACCGCGACGGCGGCGCACGGCCAGTTGTCGGACCCGGCGCTCTTGGCCCGTGTTCGAGCACCGGTGTTCACGGGCTCGGCGTTCGTCGCCCCGCCGGGCCAGGTGATCCGACTGGGTCCGGCGAGCTTGGAGATCGAGCGAGGCTTCCTGTTCCCGGCCGTTGTGGGTTCAGCCACCGTCGAGCTTGTTTTCATCGGCCATGCCCGGTTTCTATTCGAACCCCCGGACGAGATCGAGGCGGGTCAGCTCGAGCTGTTCACCGGCAGCGAGTCGCTCGACGCCCCGATCGAGGAGGCCGTGCTCGTTTTGCCGGAACGAGCAATCTCGCTGCTGCAGGGTTCCAAAATCGGGGAGCCGCGCCCCGAACTACTCGAACGAGCGGCGACCCTCCACCAGGAATGGGTGGCCGGTGCGGAACGCCGCAGTTTGGGGGTCGATTCCGCGATATTCGCGGTTCTTCTCGGCGATGCGGCACTGACGGGCTACTCTGCGGGGTGGTTGCGCAGCCACGAGTTCGGGGATTTCGTGGTCGAGCTCGATGTTGAAGGGACCGAGCCGGTAACCCTGGCTAGTTTCCGCCCGATCCCGCTCTCCCGTTTCGATCGTAAGCGCGTCCAGCACGAGATTCGGGCGCAGCAGCGCAAAGACCGCTGGCTCGATCTGCGCGTAAACGATCTGGGTGTTTGGGATGTCTGGATCTCCGCGCCGTGGCCAGCGCGAAACCAGGCGCTACCCACGCCGTCCGCCGCATTCGAGCCGCGTCATTACGAGCTCGATGTCCGCGTTCTCCGAGATCAAATGCGATTGGCAGGTCACGCGAAGATCTTCGTCGACACCCAATCCGATGGACGATTTCTGTTGCCGCTTCAGTTGTTCCGGGATCTGAAAGTCGATCGCGTGACCGATGAGCGGGGGAGGGAGTTGTTTCATTTCCGTTCGGGAGACCGCGTTCTCGTTCGTCTCCCGGAGCCATCGCGTCGGGGCGAGGACCGGGTCATCGAGGTCGATTGGTCCGGTCGAGTCCTGCAGTGGGTCGGTCGCTCGACCTTCGATCTGCAAGAGACTAGTTCGTGGTATCCCCACGTCGGGGAGATCGATCGTGCGACCTACGACGTCCGGATCGAATGGCCACGCGGGCTCGACCTTGTGTCCGCTGGCGATCTCGTCACGGCCGGAAGGAGCGGAAGCTGGAAGTGGGAGCGACGCAAGCTCCAGGTCCCCGCCATTGCCTTCTCGTTCGCGATCGGGAAGTTCACGGTCGACCGCCGCCGCGTGGGGGAGACCGAGGTGACCCTGGCGATCAGTCGCAGCGCGCCGCGCCGGGTCACGCCCGAGCTGCGCGAGCGGTTGATGCAACAAACGCTCGAATCACTGGCGTTTTTCGAGGACAAGTTCGGACCGTATCCGCTTCGCGAGCTCAAGTTGGTCACGTTGCCCCGGCGATATTCGCAGAGTCATCTCGGACTGATCACGTTGTCGGATTCCGTGCTCGATGCCTCGGGGGGTAGTCGACGTGATACGGCAATGGCCACGGTCGCGCACGAGCTGGCGCATCAGTGGTGGGGAAACCTGGTCGGTTGGCGCAGCTACCGCGATCAGTGGCTGAGCGAGGCGATGGCGCAGTATGCGTCGTTGCTCTGGCGGGCCAAAGCCGAGGGCGGCGAGGACGAAATCCTGAGTGCGATGTCGGCGGGCTGGCGGCACGCGCTCGGTCGCCCGACGCTGTCGGGGCGACCGCTCGAATCTCTTGGCCCCGTAGTGCTCGGGGCCCGGCTGAATTCGAGTCGCGGACAGGATGCCTACAACTCGATCGTTTATCGGAAAGGTGCGGTCGTGTTGGCGATGCTGGCAAGCGCGGTCGGCGAGGAGCGCTTCCTCGCGGCGCTGCGCAAGATCGTCAAGACCACCGGGGTCCTGTCGACCGACGGATT
>JANNRU010000376.1:0-1708 GCA_031401755.1 Acidobacteriota bacterium
TGGCCCCGGTGGTTCGAAGGTCCCAGGAGACCCGATTGACGCCCGCCTTCTTAAGCCTCTCGCCTTCGAAGCGTCGCAGGCTCTTCCCGTCCTGGTCCAGGATCTCGACGACCACATCCTTCGCCGCTGTCTTCAGCAGGAAGTCGATGGCCGCGGGACGGGCGCGACGATAGGCGGGGCCGGGCTCGAACAGATGGACAGGGGCCTGAATAGCTGCCGGCACGGCCTGACGCAGAGACTCGATCCCGTCGAGAACATAGAACGAGCGACCGTGGGTGGCGATGACCAGGTCCTGCTCCTCAACCACCAGATCGGACACCTGAACATCCGGCAGGTTGCGCGACAACGGCTGCCAGTGATCTCCGCGGTCGAAGGAGACATAGACGCCGTGCTCGGCGCCGGCGTAAAGCAAACCAGAGCGCTTCTTGTCCTCGCGAATGGCGTGAACGTAGTCAGCAGCACCGATACCCGTGACGATCCGCGTCCAGGTCCTGCCGTAGTCAGTGGTGCGCCACGCGTAAGGCGCCCGATCGTCAAGGCGGTATCGTTTGCCCGCGAGGTAGGCCGTGCCGGGGGCGTGAGCTGAGGCGTCGATCAG
Organism: Acidobacteriota bacterium; assembly: GCA_031401755.1. GTDB lineage: Bacteria > Acidobacteriota > Polarisedimenticolia > Polarisedimenticolales > Polarisedimenticolaceae > JANNRU01. Next base: position 599 of record JANNRU010000376.1, read on the forward strand.
GCTGACCGTGGTGAACTCCTTCATGTCTTTCGGCGTGATGTCCTCCCACGTCCTTCCGCCATCACGGGTAATGTGGACCCGGCCGTCGTCGGACCCCACCCAGATCGTTTCCTTCTCGATTCTTGAAGGCGCGATGGTGAATATCGTGGCGAAGAACTCCGGACCGTTTTGATCCTTGGTGATCGGTCCGCCCGAGTCGCCCAGGGTCTTGGGATCCGCCCGGGTCAGGTCCGGGCTGATCTTTTCCCAGCTCTGACCCTCATTGGTGGTGCGCCACAGGTGCTGCGACCCCGCGTAGACCGTTCCCGGGTCGAGCTTCGACACCGCGATCGGATAGGTCCAGTTCCACCGCTCGGGAACGCTCCCCGCCGACTCTCCAGAGTAGAGGCGAGGGTAGGGTTGAATGTCACGCGCCTGACCGGTGCGCCGATCGTAACGGGTCAGGTAGGCCTCCTGACCGCCCGCATAGAAGATGTCGGGGTCGGTGGGATGGGGAACCACATGGCCGCTCTCATTGCCGCCCGCGGCATACAGCCAGTTCCCCGGGTCGTCGCGAGGGTCGCGCAGATGCTCGCCGCCATCACTGGCCACGCACGCGGTCGAATTGTCCTGCTGAGCGCCACAGACGTGGAAGGGGAAATCCACAGTGGTGGACACGTGGTACATCTGCGCGGTGGGATAGTTCTGCGCCGACCAGGTGCGGCCGCCGTTAACGCTGATCGTTCCCCCGCCATCGTTGGAGTCGATCATCCAATGCCGATTCGGGGGATCGATACACAGATAAAGGTGGTCCGCATGCGTCTCCGGGAGCACCGTGAAGGTGCGGCCGCCGTCCGTGGAACGATTGAACTGGAAGTTCAGGGCGTAGACCGTGTCCTTGTCCAGGGGATCGGCGACGATGCGCGAGAAATAGAACGCGCGCTGGCGCAGGTCGCGCTCCTCGTTCATCCTGGCCCAGGTAACCCCTGCGTCATCTGAGCGAAACACCCCGCCGTCGTCGGCCTCGACCAGTGCGTAGACACGGAGGCTGTCCGCACGGGACACCGTGACCGTGATCTTGCCCAACACTCCCTTGGGAAAACCGAGGTTCCGGGTGATCTCGGTCCAGGT
>JANNRU010000377.1:0-5076 GCA_031401755.1 Acidobacteriota bacterium
CCATGTTCGAGAAAACCCCATTGAACCAACTACTTACGAGAGCCGTCGACGACGAAGTCTTGAACAAGTCAAGCAATCAGCTGAATTTGTTCGAATAACGTTGGGACACTACTGACTCGCCATAGATAAGTTCGCGAATCGAGGGCCGGCCGACCTCCGGAACCACGCGCCCCTGATCCGGGAAGCCTTCCAGTTGGTCAACAGCGTCGAAAACTCCTTCCGCCCACCTCCGTGCCGCCTCTGGCCGATCCCGCGAAATGTAGTCGACGATCTCCGACATCCTCCGCAATGCCAATAACGACCACCTGACGCTCACTTGCGGAGCCGCGCCATCACCTTCTCCCTGGCCTTGGAGTGACTGACGGTGCGACCCTTCTTCAGCTGGCCCTCCGCCGTCCGAACGTCACGAAGCAGTTCAAGTTGGTCCAGCAACGTCTCGTACTCTCCGACATCGAGCAAAACCGCCGCGCTGCGCCCATGGACCGTTAGGATCACCGGACGCTTCGTGCCCTGCACTTGCTGCACGAAAGAAGCCGCGTTCGCTCGAAACTCGGACAAGGGCCGAACGTCCTCGGTTGGTCGAACTCTAGCCATGCGTACCCCCACACCGGGTCACTCCGGCACAGAAGAGTGTACGTTCTTATGTACGTTTGGCAAGTCGGCCCTTCCGTCGTCTAACGCACTGCATAACGCGCGGCGTGCACCAGACGCCCCGTCGCGTTGATTGATGGAATGGACTCCTCCCGCGACTTGAACGGCATCGGATTCGTGCCAAAGTCGCTTCGCACGGAACACCTCTTTCGGGGGAGGAGGAGTCCGACATGGAGCATACGACGATCGCGGTGGATCTGGCCAAATCCAGGTTCGAAATCGCGGTATCCGAGGGGCCCGGGCGTGTCTCCGAGCGGCATCGATTGTCTCGGGACGCCTTCCCCGGGTTCTTCGTGCAGCGCCACCGGCGACGGTGCTGATGGAGGCCTGCGGCTCGGCCCACCAGTGGGCCCGGGTCATCCGCTCCTACGGCCACCAGGTGCTCCTATTACCGCCCTTCCTCGTTCGGCCCTACGTCACTGGTAACAAAACCGACCGCACGGATACCAAGGGTCTTCTCGAAGCGTTTCGCAACGAACAGATCCAGCCGGTTCCGATCAAGACGGTCGACCAGCAGGCCCTGACGGCGTCGCACCGGCTGCGCTCGGCGTGGTTGGCCGCCAGAACCGCGCGGATCAACACGGCCCGCGGACTGCTGCGTGAGTTCGGGGTGGCGATTTCGTTGGGATCTGGCCGCGTCGTACCGAAGCTCCAGGAACTTCTCGAGGGCGCCGACTCTCCACTTCCGTACGACGTTCGACCGGTTCTCCATGAGGCCCGGAAGGAGATCCTCGAACTCGAACGTCGAATGCGCGCCGTCGAGCACCAACTTCGTGCGCTCGCGCGGCAGATGCCGGTCGTGCACAAGCTGCGATCGATTCCCGGCGTAGGCCTGATCACCGCCACGGCCCTCGTCACGTTCGTCGGCGATATCTTCCGCTTTCCGACAGCACGACACTTCGCGAGTTACCTCGGCCTGACGCCACGAGAGCGATCGACCGGCCTGCGCCGGCGACTCGGCGCGATCAGCAAGCGCAACTGCTACATCAGAATGCTCTTGACCCACGGCGCCAGGGCAATCCTCTGGAAGGCGAAGTCGCGCAAGGAGCCCGATCGACTCCGGGCCTGGGCTCTGAACGTCGAACGACTTCGCGGGCACAACAATGCAGCGATCGCGTTGGCCAACAAGCTCGCTCGCATCGTATGGGCAGTCTGGCGACGCGACATCGAGTTCACCGAACAGACTTCGATGGCGGCTTGATTCACAACCAGAATCGAACGCGCTGAGGGAGGAAATCAGGTTACTTACCATGGGCTGCTTCGAGAACGACGAGGAGATGGCGAACCGGTCCTGACCGGCGCGTGGCGAAGCCGATAACAACGGTGGCCCTTCGAGGTCGGTTGCATTGATTGGCTCCCCGCGCGCGACTTTCCATCTTGGCCCGGAGTCCTGGGGCTCCCAAGTTGAGGCCGGAGATACGACTGCAGTCGGTTCCGTTCGCGCTCAGCGCCGCTCACGATTCAGCCTTGCGGGAGGAGTCCAGATGGCCTTGCTAGGCGGAGAGCGCGTCGACCCTCGCCTTCAGCGACGAGTACGGCCCCGACACGTACAACGGAAGGCCATTGTCGTATTGCGCGCAAAGCTGCAAGAACACGCTCTCAAACACACGGAACTCCTCGACCCGGAAGGCCTGTGGCTGAACCGTCAGAATCCATTCCAGGTTGTAGAACACCTCCCCGAGACGCTGCAGGAAGTTGTCCCGGAACACCTTGACCGAGCCCGGTCCCGCCATGATTACGAAACGGCCGGAACCGTCGACGTCATAGATGTGCTCGTCTCTGGGCCTCGTGGCGATGTTCGCGAACGTCCGGCTGCACACGGCTAACAACGTGGCGACTTTCGTGTCGAGGTCAGACCGACCGTCACCCGTCCGGAATGTCGTGATTAACGGGCACGCGAGCCGAAGCGCCTTGGGCGCAGCGACTTCGCAGTAGGCGTCGGGGCTGTAGGCGGCTGAATCATGCGGAACCAACCACAGGCGTTCCGGCTTTCCGTGTTCCGAAAAGAGCAGGAGCAACAGGCCTGCAGAGTAGACGGCCATCTCGGGAGGGGACTGCTTGACGACCCCAATCATGAACGGGAGTTCGAGCCGTTCAAGGTAGTCGATCTTGTTGTCGACCCCGAACGCGTCCGCTGTGCTCTTGATCTGGATTGCGAAGGACGTCCGCGGGGAAAGCGACTCCTGGCCTGACTCGTTGTCGAGTTGGAAGATCGTGCAGAAGAAGTCCGATCCAAGGTCATCCGCGAAGGATGCCGGGTGCGCGAGGAAGCTGAAGCGAGAGAGCAGGAACGCGGCAAGCCGTTCATTCTCCCAGCCCTTTCGCGGTCGCAACAGATGGGCCACGATCGAATCACCTCCCCGGTCTCATTCTTCCGCCGTCATGCGTAACCCGCGGGCCGGAAGGGCGCGGGCCTTGCGCATTCAAGGACCGTGACCGGACGGACCGGCGGGTTCACGCGCATGTTAGATTTCGCGCCTACCATGTTGCCCGCCTCGGTGCGGTGGGTGCGAGTAACATGCGCGCCGCCTCGCAGGGAACGATGTGTTCGAGCCCCCCTATCGGAACACCGCTGAGCCTCAACGCCAAGTCAAGCGGATTAACGCACCTGCCCGAATGCACTGTGGCCTCGGCTTGATACGCAAGCTCGTTGACGACACCGACCACCCGTCGGCTTGCGGTCGGCCCGAATGCACTCCCTCCATCGAGGTCAAATTCCCGCCGGATGACCGGTTGCGGCATCTTGAGGGCCTCCAGAATCTCACAAAGTGCGTTCTGGAAGCGAGGAACCAGAGTCCTCGATTCGCGGAGTGGCACGACGACCGGAAGCATTGTTGTCTCGCTGACAAAGATGATCAGCGGCACACGGCCGATAAAGACAGTATTGCCATACCAATCCCCGAGTTGGGTCGAGGACCGTGGGAGGTCAAAGGGTCCGCCTACCTTCAGCCGCTTCAGAAGTCTTTGTGTGCATCGAAATACCAGCACGCAGTTCCTCGTGCAATCTAACGCCCAGGTTCAGCCGCGGCCTCGCGAATCGAGGCCGTCGGCTGGAACCTGTTGTTATGCGTCCTCACTCCGTCGCCTCAGATTTGCCCAGAAGCTTGAGCCACAGAAAGCCGATTGTTCCCGACATGAGCGACGCCGAAAGAATTGCCATTTTTGAAATGTTTATGGTCTCCACATTTCCAGCAAAGGCAAGGTTGGCAATGAATATCGACATCGTGAATCCGATGCCGCCAAGAATCCCAGCGCCGAAAATCTGCCGCCAGTTCAAATCGGACGGCAAGCGACAGATGCCACTTGCAACAGCAAGGAAACAAACCAACGTAATCCCCAATGGTTTGCCCACAACCAAGCCTGCTGTAATGCCTGCGCTGTTCGCGCTGGTCAGGTGTTCCATCCAATCTGCGCCGACGACGATCGCCGTATTGGCCAGCGCGAAGGCGGGCAAAATGATGAAAGCGACCGGTTTGTGTAAAAGATTCTCCAGCCTGTGGGAAGGTGACTTTTCGTCGTCGTCCTTGGCAGAGAAAGGGATAGCAAAGGCCAACATCACGCCGGCAATCGTTGCATGAACCCCCGACTTGAGCATGAGAAACCACATCAGTGCGCCGCCCAGCAGATACGGGACCAGGGACATTACCCGGAAGCGACGATTCAACGTGCAGAGCACGGTCCAAACGGCCACGGCAGCGGCAAGATGCCCCAACGAGATTTGTGCAGTGTAGAACACCGCAATGACGATGATCGCGCACAAATCATCTATCACGGCGAACGCCGCCAAAAAAACTTTCAGCGACGCGGGAACGCGATTTCCAAGAATGGCGAGAACGCCAAGAGCAAAAGCGATGTCCGTTGCCATGGGAATTCCGATTCCGGCTTGGGTCGGCGTCCCGGCATTGAGTGAGAAATGAATCAGGGCGGGCGCGACAATGCCGCCGACGGCTGCGAAAATCGGAAGGAGGGCGTTCTGAATACTGGACAGTTCGCCGCTGTAAAGCTCGCGTTCAAGTTCGAGGCCAATAAGCAGAAAGAAAATCGCCATCAACACGTCGTTGATCCAATGCTCTAGGGTAAGACCCGCGACATACGTCTGCCAAAGATTCGAATAATCCGCACCACTTGAGGAGTTGGCAATCAGAAGCGAGGCTGCGGTGCAGACGATTAGCAGAATCCCGCTCGACTTCTCCGAGTCTACGAACTTCTGGAACGTGTTTGACAGGTTGCGTTGGTCGATGCCCATCGTCGCTATTGAATAAGACGGTGCATGCTGGACGCCTAACGCTCTGATTCAGCGGTGACGCGCAGCGCCGTCCGCTGCAATCGGTTGTTAGGCGCTTCGCCGCTTGCGCTGCTTTCGGATTACCGGCGCTAGAGCTCGAAGTGCCTCGTTCACCGCAGTGCCGTCAGGAAAGACGTCAA
>JANNRU010000378.1:0-6374 GCA_031401755.1 Acidobacteriota bacterium
TCGAGCAGCACGAGATCGGGACGCACCTCGGCGAAACGCTCGAGCGCTTCGACGCCGTTGGCCGCGGTCACGACCTCGATGCCTTCGCGGGTGAGCATGCCCTTGAAGACGTGCCGTATCACCTCCTCGTCATCGGCGACGAGGACCGTTGGAGTCTTGGAAGTTGCCATCGAGTTCTATTGCCCTCGCGATGCTCGGTCGCGCACCGACGGCGAATATGGGAACTCCCACACGGCCGGGCAACCGGAGCGGGAACCTGGGCCGAAACGAGGATCTTCAGGACGGTGACTCGGGTTCTGAATCTCCCGACTTTCAGTCGTCCCGGACGCGCAATCACCTGGCTTCGCCACGGAATACGGGGTACGTTCATCGCAGCCGTTTCCCGGAGGATTGATGTTTCAGCGACGGCTTGCGCTCGTCCTGCTCGTCTGCGGCCAGTTCTCTGGCCTTTTCGCCGCGGGAAACGCCGGCAAGCTCGAAGATCGCGACGACGATGGTGAGCCGGACTACGCCGTGGTCGGCGACTGGGACGGCGACGGGGTGCTCGAGATCGTCGACGACATTCAGGCGGCGATCGGCCTGTTGACCGACGACTCGGACAAGCTCGTCCTGATCGGGCCCGGCATTTTCGTGGCACCCATCTCCCCGGTTTCGCATCCCGAAGGGATCCTGGCGATCCCGAGCCAGACGACGATCGAAGGCTCGGGGCCCGGCATGACGCTTCTCCGTGGTTATCCGGCGACGGACGTGACCTCGCCCCAGGCGGTCGTGGCCAACGCAGATGGGGCCGGGAGCGGCAACCATTCGATCACGATCCGGAATCTAGAGATCGACGGCGGAGGCTCGCTTCCGGGGGTGAACTACACGGCGCACCAGCGCATGGGGGTTCTGTTCGACCGCTGCAACGACTGCAGCGTCGAGAACACGACGATTCGGGACACACTGCACACATGTCTGTACACGAAGAACGGCCACGACGTCCGCTTCCTCGGCAACACGCTCGAGCGTTGCGGCAACATGTTCGGCGAAGGTCTCCGTGAACCGTGTATCTATCTTTATGCGTCGGCCGGGCAAACGCTGGACGACGTGCAGGTCCGGAACAACACTTGCGACGGATCGGGCGCAGCTGCGCTCAACACGCGACGCGAGAGCACGGCGAGTACGATTCAGAACGTCGTCTTCAGCGGAAACTCGGTTCAGGACACCCGCACCTACGCCGGTTCGACGCAGCCCTGCGTGAGCATCACCGGCGTGACCGGACTGGACTTGATCGACACCACCTGTACGCGGACCGGGCCCGTCTTTATCGGCGGGGGCGGCTCGTACTACTCTAGCGGCATGAGCTCCGGGGCCGTCGCCGATCTTCTGGTCGATGGGCTCCAGGTGAACGATGTGCGCGGCTTTGGCCTGCTGATCTTGAACCACCTCGAGAATGCGACGCTCCACGACGTTCGGGTCTACGGCAGCGCTCCGACAAGCGACTGCGTTTACTTCGAGAATCCGCAGCGCAACACGATCTTCGACACCTTCGAGCTTCAGGATTGCGGAAGAGGTGGGATTTTCGAGGGAACGTCCGCGCCCTCTGGCGTCGAGTCCGACGAGGGTTTGACCTTCCAGAACATCGAAATCGACCGGGTCGACTCGAACCGCAGTGACGGCAATTCTTACGCCGGACTCCGATTCCGCGCCCCGGCGCGCCACCTGACGCTCGAGAACGTCTCGATCGATGACGCCTCCGGCGACGGCATCGAGTGGCGCGATGAGGTCGTGGACTCGACCGTTCACGGGGTCACAATCCTCAACGTCGGCATGAACGGACTCGATCTGGAGGCCGGGTCGTCGGATCTCCTCATCGATCAAGTCGCGATCGAGTCGGTGGTCGGCGACGCCGTCCGATTGGGCCCGCGAGCCGGTGGTGGAACCGACCACACCGGCTTGCAGATCACGCAGTCGCTCCTGCGTGAGATCGGCGGACGGGCGATCGGCGCGACGCCGGGCGATCTGGTCGTCGAGGGACTGACGATCACGGGAAACACGATCGACGGTGTCGGGCAATTCGGCATTCAACTGACGCTCAGTCCGACCGTGCCGAGCCACGGGATCGCGATCACGAGCAACGTGGTCTCCGACTTCGGCCGCTCGGCCCCGCAGACTCCCGCGGCTCGTGGAATCGAGGTCACCGGCGCCGCGGACGGCGTCTTGATCGCCGTGAATTCCCTGGTCGATGTCGCGGATCAGGCGCAGTTCGGGATCGCGCAGGAGATCACGCCACTCCCGGCCAGCCTGACCTATCTCTGCACGAACAGCTTCGGCGGCACGATCGCGATCGACGAAGAGTTTTTGATCTCCGGGTTTCCGCCAGGTGCGTTCGAGACTGACACCGACGGCGACCTGAAGGTGGACGGGTGCGACAACTGTCCGCTCGTCGCCAACCCGCCCCAAACCGACGGGGACCACGACGACGCCGGCGACGACTGCGACAACTGTCGGGGCTTGTCGAATCCGGACCAATCCAATCCCGACGGGGACGGACGGGGATCCGCGTGCGACAACTGTCCGACCGTCTACAATCCTTCGCAAGTCGATCGCGACGCCCACACCGTCGGCCACGCCTGCGACAACTGCTCGAATCTTCACAATCGAAGCCAGTCGGACTTCGATTCCGACGGCCAGGGCGATTTCTGCGACCTGGACGACGGGAGGATCTATTTAGTGCTCACCGGCCCGGGCTCGGTGGTCTGGCAGAACGAGTTTGGCTTCGATCGCTGGAACCTCTACCGCGGCGATCTCGGAGTGTTGCGCGCCACCGGGATTTACACGCAGGTGCCCGGCTCGCATCCCAACGCGAGTAGGACCTGCAACCTGGGAGCGACCCAGGTCACGGACTCGTTGCTACCTGCACCGGGCACCCTGGCATTTGCGCTGGTCACGGGCGAGCAGGACGGGCTCGAAAAGGGCCTGGGGACCAATAGCGCCGGCGTTAACCGACCGAACACGAATCCCTGCCCGTGAACGGCGGAACGACGGTCAGCCGAATTTTTCTTCGAGGAAGGCGATGATGTCGCTGGATTCGTAGAGCGGGCTCCCGTCGATGAACAGGCAGGGGACCTGATCTTGGCCCCCGACCCCGATCAGGGTCGCGGCCGCTTCTTTGTCGTCGTGCACGTCGCGGTACCGGACCGGCACCTTCAGGCGTTCCACGGAGCGGAACACCCTTTGGCAGAAGGGTCAGGTGTCGAACTTGAACAGTTCGAGATCGACCGCTTGTCCGGCCCGCGTGATGCAACTGCCGTCACTGCCGCCACGGGGCTTCCGGCCACGTGCCGCGTCTACATAGTCTCGCCAATGCATGCCCAGAGCCTAGCATGATCGACGCTTGGGGTAACGCGTCCCGAGCTATTGGCAGGTTGTGGACAGGACGATCCCGTCGATTAAGACCTGACAGACGTGGGACGTGTACTCGAACGGGTCGCCGTCATACAGCACCAAGTCGGCGTCCTTGCCGACCTCGATCGAGCCGATGCGCGACTCCAGTCCGAGAAACCGCGCCGGGGCGAGCGTGATCGCACGCAGGGCAGCCTGTCGATCAAGGCCCGCGTGCACCGCCGCCGCGGCCTCGTAGAGGATCACGCGAGCCTTCGGGACGTAGCCCTCGTAACCGCTCTGAATCGCGAACGGAATCCCGGCTGACTCGAGTTTCGCCGCGGTGTCCATCGCTGCGTTTCGCGTCTCCCCGGCGGTACGCATCATGGTCGGGTGCAAGAAAATCGGGACTCCCGCGGCGCGCAGCGGATCGATCATCTTGTACGACTCGGCCGCGCCGTCAAGCCACAGGCGAAACCCGAATTCTTGCTGGAGCCTGAGCGCAGTCGCGATGTCCGCGGCGGTCTGGGCCGTGACCATCAGGGCGATCTCCCCGTCGAGAGCCTGCGCGAGGGCTTCGAGTTTCAGATCTCGCGTCGGAGGCTTGTCAATCTTGCGGCGCTTTTCCGCGTACTCTCGGGCCTGAATCAGCGCGGCGCGAAGCAGGGCAGCCCCTTTCGCCCGGGTCCCGGGGGATTCAAAGCTCCGCGAAACGGAAGAGCCCAGGGTCACCGCCAGCGCTGCGGTCGGGCGCAGGACCGCGCCGTGAACCGTCTCGCCGCGCGTCTTGGCGATCAGGGTCTGACCCGAAACGACGGCGCCCGGGCCGTGTCCGGTGTGAACCGTCGTGACACCATGATTGCGGACCCAATCGATCAACGGTTCGACCGCGTCGTACGCGTCCACGGCGCGGAGCTGGGGCTGCAAGGGATCTGAGGTCTCAAGTTGGTGTTGATCCTGCACCTGGCCTCGGTCCGAGTTGTAGATCCCGGCAAGGCCGACGACCGCGTGCGCATCGACGAGACCGGGTGTCACCGCGATGGCTTCGATCGTTTGCGCTCCCTTCGGGATCCGGACGCCGGAGGCGGGGCCGACCGCGGTGATCCGGCCCTCCTCGACGACCACGACCCCGTCCGCGATCGCCGGGCCCGCGACCGGATAGACGGTGCGTGCGCGCACGGCGAGAGCCGCGGCCTGCGCGCCGTCGAGTGTGGCGGCAAGGCCAAGCAGCAACGATGCCGCGATCCGCGGGGCCGTCACGGGCCACACCCTTCGTGTCCGTGGCCGGCGTCGCCTCGGAACACGCGCCAACCTCCCACCGCGTACTGCCGCTGTTCCGGATCGGACGCGTCATAGACTCGCTGGCCTTCGACCCAGGTCTCAAGTACCTGCGTGTCGACCGCGAACGGGTCGCCCGAGAGCACGACGAGATCCGCGTCCTTGCCGCGCTCAAGCGAGCCGATCCGGTCGGCGAGCCCGAGCTGGCGCGCCGGGACGAGCGTGACCGCGCGCAGCGCCGCTTCCCGAGAGAGGCCGGCGCGCACGGCCATCGCTGCGGTCCGGAACAGCAGTCGGGAATCGGTAATACCGTCGTCGGTGTTCAGGCTGACCTCGACCCCGGCGCGATCGAGCAGCGCCGGTGCGTCCATGCGCATGCGCAGAATCTCTTCTTTCCCGCCGGGCGAATCGATGAAGGTGAAAGAGACGCCGATCCCCTCACGCGCCAACTCTTCGGCCAGCATCCACGACTCGGTGCCGTGCTGCAGGACCAGCGTGAAGCCGAACTCCTCGCGCAGCCGCAGGATCGTGGCGATGTCATCGTGCCGGTGCGTGTGGAACTGCACGCGGCGCCGGCCTTGGAGCACCTCGGCCACCGCTTCCAATCCGAGATCCCGATCGGGCCGTTTGGTTTCCGCGTCGGCCTCGTCATCCCCCGCCGAATCCGCGCCGACCTTCGCCCGCTTTTCGGCCCAGTCTTGCGCCTTGACGAACAGCTCCCGTACCATCGCCGCCGACTTGGCGCGCGTGCCAGGAAACGGCTTGTCGCGCATCGAGTTCGTGCCGTTCGCCATCTTCATGCTGCCGCAGATCTTGTGCTCGGGGTCCGTGCACAACAGCCAGTCCTCGATCGTGCGCGGATCACGGCGCAGCTTGAGGTAGACGGTCTGGCCCGACATCAAGTGGCTCGAGCCGGGCATCACGTTGATCGTGGTCAACCCCCCCGTCCGGGCGCGCCAAAAGCCGTCATCATGAACATCGACGCCATCCAGCGCGCGCACCTCAGGGTGCAGCGCAGACGAGGAGTCCCCGCCCGATACCTCACCCAGGTGCGAGTGTGTGTCGACGAGTCCCGGCATCAGCACCCGCCCGCGCACGTCGCGAACTTCAGCGCCGGCCGGGGTCGGCAGGTCGCGCGAGCGGCCGATCGCTTCAATCGAGGCCCCACGCACGATCACGACCCCGTCTTCGATCGGCGGGCCGGCGATCGGCAAGACGAGGGCCCCGCGAAAAACAACGACGCGATCGTCGGCGGTCGAGAGCGACGGGGTGACGACGAGCAGTAAGGCCCAGGCGATTCGTCGCAAGACCATGAGCGACTCCACAGCGCGGCAAGCGCCCACAGGACGCGTGAGGCTACACGACGTCACTGGGGCCACGCCACGCCACTCGGAGGCGTCCGTTCAGCTGTCGCCGAGGCGGACCGTGGCCGTCGCGCCGGGCGTCGTCGTCGCCGTGCTTTGCCAACTGCGTCCGTCCGGCGCCAGGACACGAAGCGACCACTGCCCTGGAGGCAGCGAGTCGAACGAGCGCTCCCCGCCGCTCATGCGCCACTCGGCGGTCAACTGGCCGAGAAATCCGACAGCGCGAAACGGTTGCCCCGCAGCGCTGGTCAACGTCACCGCTGAGAGCAGCGCGGTTCCCGCAAGCTCTGGAACCGACACCAGCAAATTACAGGACGGTGGGAGATCGACGCGATTCGAGCTGCCCGGAGCGGGCGATACCAGCCGGCC
>JANNRU010000379.1:0-3153 GCA_031401755.1 Acidobacteriota bacterium
GAGAACTCTACGGCAACTCTACGGGAGAGGGTGGACGATATGGACGGTATGGACACAGGAAAAGGGCGGCATCTCAAGAAGTCCTTGAAATACCGCCCTTCTGAGTTGCACTGCTAATCCGGTTATGGTGGTTCGAATCCACCCGCCTCAGCCATAGGATCAAGTGTTGGCATGGGATTTCTCGGAATCACCCACCCGTCCTCAGCGCCGACTGGCGAACCGCGCGCGCCTATTAGGGACGGGGCGGCCAGCACCTCGAACGGAACCGATCGGCCAAGAATGCGACCCACAGAGCACGGCGCTCTCGTTGCGGGGGCGATCCGTGTTTGCCCCCAAGCACGGGTTTGGGAAAGCCCCCCCATGAGCGGAATCGGGTCTCGTTCGTTACAGTGTTCCGAATTCGTTTCGAATAGGAGAGGAGTCTGCATGGACCAAGTCAGTACCGACAAGCTTCTGCGGGATCTGAGGGTCGTCGTCGAGGACGCCGAAGCGCTGATCGCGGCGACCGCAGGGCAAACCGGCGAAAAGCTCGAGCAAATCCGGCAGCGAGCGAGTGAATCTCTCGCGGCCGCGCGCGACCGGCTGGCGGAGGCGGGAACAGAAATCGGCGCCAAGGCCCGTGCGGCTGCCAAGTCGACCGACGACTATGTTCACGAGAATCCGTGGACGGCGGTTCTCATCGCCGCCGGACTCGGTTTTCTCGTCGGTTCGCTGTCGAATCGTCGTTGAGCGGACCGTTGGGACTCTTCGAATCGGCCAAGGCACTCGTTGCGAATCTCGTCGCGACGGCGAAAGAGCGGGTCGAGCTCTTCTCGACTGAATTCCAAGAAGAGATGGCCCGGCTCGTCGCCGTATTGATCTGGAGTCTCGCCGCTGTCTTGTTCGCAGTCGTCGGACTCACGTTTGTCGCCGTTTTGATCCTGCTGACCGTCGATGAGGCTTTCCGCGGCCTGACCGCCGGGATCCTGGCACTGACATTTATCTTGGTCGGAGCGGCTTCGGCGGCCTACGCCCGCGGGCTGATCCGGGCCAAACCGCGTGCGTTCGATGCGAGCCTGAGCGAGCTTGAACGGGACCGCGAAGCGCTGAAAGACGATCGATGAATTCTAGGTTGACGGCACTCGTCTCGCGCCGTGAGCTGCTGGTGCGGCGTTCGCGGTCTCGTCGAACTGAGCTCGGAGCGATTGCCGGGCAGGTCTGTGAGGAACTCCGTGCGGTAGATTTCCTCCTCGGCGCCGTTCAGTCGCTTCGGCGCTCCGGCACGCTGCTCGGCGTCGCCGCCGCCGCCGTCGCCGTGGTCGGGCCGGGGAAGTTCTTGCGCACTGCCCCCCGACTCCTGCGCTTCGCGCCGCTCGCGCTGAGCGTCTACGATCTTTTTCGCCACCGCGAGAACCGCCGGCGCTGAGCGCCGAACGGCTACGTTGCTAGCGTCCGAGTCGGATTTGAATCGTCGCAGGTCTCAAGTGAGTTCGCGTGGGGTCTTGGGCACGCTCGTTCTGGCGTTCGCGCTCGCACCGCGGTCGATTGCCGCGACGCCGGAACCTGCGGACTCCGACGCGATTCGGCTGGCCGTCGTCATCGTCGTCGATGGACTCGGTGAAACCGAACTGCGCCAGCGCGCGCCGCTGTTCGACGGCGGACTGGGCCGGCTGCTTCGCGAGTCGACGGCCTACACGAACGTGCGATTTCCGCATCTGGCCACCGAGACGGCCCCGGGCCACGCCGGGATCTCGACCGGCCAGCCGCCAAGCCGCACCGGCATCATCGCTAACACTTGGCGCGTTCGCGCCGAGCACACGCCCTCGCGAGAAGTCCGCAGCACCGACCCCCCGATCGAGGGCCAGCCCCATCCGGGCCCCGGTCAGTTGGCCGTACCGACGCTCGGCGATCGCCTGGTCGAGCGCCGCTCATCGCGCGTCATTTCCCTGTCGGGGAAGGCGCGGTCGGCGATCTTCCTTGCCGGTCGCGACCGGCGCCATGTCGCCTACTGGCTCGACGCCGACAAGTTGCGATTCGTCACGTCGCCCGCCTACGATTCGAACGAACCGCGTACTGCGGCCCTCCACCGGGTGATCCGCCAGTTCAATGAACAGGACACGGTCGCGAAACTGGTCACGAAGGAGATGCCCGGCGGCTGGACTCCGCTCGACCCGACAGCGGAACCGACGAAGCCGGGATTTTCCGGCGTGCGCTCCGCTTCGGAATTGCGAGCCTTTCAAGACACCGAGACCGGGCTCGGCTTTCCCCATAGGCTTCGCACGTCGACCGGCGATCTCGATCACTTCGCGGTCGAAAGCAGCCCGCTGAATGACACGTTCGTGTCCGAGTTGGCCCGCCGTCTGATTTCCGACGAAACGTTGCGGCTGGGGCGCGGTGACGATCCGGACCTGTTGCTGCTCTCGTTCTCGGCCCACGATCTCGTCTCCCATGGTTTCGGAATCGAGTCCAGCGAGGCGGTGGAAGTGCTGCGTCGCTTGGATCGCGAGATCGGCGCGTTGCTCGATCTGCTCGTCGCAACGGTCGGCCGCGCGCACCTGGCCGTCGCCCTCACCGCCGATCACGGATTCCAGCCGATCCCCGAGCTGTCCGGCGGGACCCGGCTCTACGTGCAGTCGACTGAGTCGACCGCGTTGCCGGACGCGGTGTCACGGCTGAACGGGTGCCTCGCTCTCGAATTGGGCCTACCCCCCGACACACGGGTCGTGACCGGGCTCTACGGCTGGAATCTCTACTACGATCACGAGGCCCTCGCTTCCGGACGGATCAAACGCGAGGTCGACGGCCGATCGATTCGGGTCACCGACGTGGACGCAGCGCTCCCGAAGGCCGTTCGCTTCGCGCTGCCGAGGGAGATCCGCTCGACCCTTCTGGCCCGACAGATCGACCGCTGGCCAACGGGTAGGCTGGAAGACGCCGCGCGGCTCACGTTCTTCCCGGGACGCTCCGGCGACGCGCTCCTCCTTCCGCATCCGAGAGTTTTACTCACGCGGGATCCGGCGCGCGGCAGTGGACACGGCAACCCACACGACCCCGACGCGAACGTCCCGTTGCTCCTCTGGGGACCCGGATTCGCGCCGGGCACCCGCCCCGAGGCGACGACCCCTTACGATGTCGCGCCGACGATCGCCGCGCTGGTCGGCGTGGACCTGGGAC
>JANNRU010000380.1:0-3010 GCA_031401755.1 Acidobacteriota bacterium
CCCAATCCCCCGGGAAGAACTCCGTAGGCGGGGCAAACAAGCGTGGCCGGTCGCTGGGCGGGCACAGTTCACCGCTCAGGTTGCGGTGGCCCCTTCAAGAATTCTCGCAGACCCTCGATTGGGACCATGTGACCGTCCGGCAAGGTTTGGCGCGACTCGGCGAGAAGTACAACCTGGAGTTCGACGTGCCCCGGCCAGACAGGCTGCTCGTGAGGGCACGGCCGCGGTCACCGAGTGACGGGGGCGACATCTTCGTGAAGCAATCCCTCGTCACCCCGACCGGAGCGCCCGAACTCGGCCAGGGGTTGCACCCCGGACGGCTGCAGAACCGAGCGGAGTTCGAAGCCTCGCCGGCATCTTCTTCCGGCGGCACGCGAGTCCCCGTGGGTCGCTGGCCCGATTCCGTCAGCGATAGCGCCCGCTACGGTCTGGTCGCGAATCGAGGTCTATTGCTCACGGCGATCGTCGAGGGGAGCACGGCGGATACCTACCGATTGATCTTTGACTGCAACGGCGACGGGGATCTGTCGAATGAACCTTGGCGGCCCCTGGAATTCGACGGCCAATTCTACTCGACGACCTTCGATTCGCCCGCGGTCTGTGCGCCGCCGAAGCTCGCGCTTCCCGGTCCCGAAATGCCGATGCAGGGGCGTCTGTTCCAGTTCGTGAGGACTGTCCGTCGGGGGGTGATCGCGCTCGACGATGGTCCGGTCGCGTTCGCGGTCTCGGGATTCGACGGCCGCTACGCAGATCCGAGCAGCGCGGTCTACTTCGACACGGATGGCGACGGTGTTGTCGATGCCGAAACTCAGCAGTCCGACGAGCGGTTCACGATCAAGGAACGTCGCGTCACCCTCCACGGGACGAGCTACGAATTCGCGGTGGCTCCCGACGGCGGCACGCTGTCTCTTACAGGCGTCATGGAGTCGTCTCATGAGCGAGCACGGCTCGACGCGGGCCATCCCGCTCCGGATTTCAGCTTCGTCGATCTCCTGGGACACACGCAGCACCTGAGCGACTTCCGCGGCAAGACCGTCCTCTTGTTTGCGTGGGCGACGTGGTGCGGACCGTGTCGGCAGGATGTGCCGAAGTTGAAGCAGATCCGTGAGGAATTCGTCGATCAGGGCTTCGAGATCCTCGCGATCAACCGGGGGGAGTCGCCGGAGATCGTCGCCGAGTACGTCGTATCGACCGGTCTGCCGTGGATTCAGGCCCTGGATCCGGACGGCGTCATTTCGCAGCGCTACCGGTTCACGGGCGTGCCCGCAGACACGCTGATCGATCGCGATGGCGTCATCGTCGATCGCTCGGTGAGACCGTATTCGCTGGCCGAGCGGTTGCGCGAGTTACCCGCCGCTACGGCACCGGTCCCGGAACGTGAGGGTCGGTGACAGGACCAAGATCCTCTGCTGCGCGCAGAACCGCAACCATCCGCCGATCCACCAGCGTCGAGAACCTACAATTCGTTAAGTCGTGACTGGTATCCCACCGCGACCCGCTTCGCGCCATCCGCGTCTTGTGCTCCGCAATCTCGCCAATTGTCACAATAAATCAGCGCCTGCCCTATTGACTCGCGCGCCTGTTCTCGTGTAGAAACAGCAGACCTCGGGGGGCTGCCGTGGAAAAGCGAGTCGAGCAGGTCCGGTCGTCGTCGTCATTGGACCGGCGTCCGATCCCACACGACCCCCACCCTCCAAGACCCCCGTCGCGACCGCAGATTCACCCCCGAACCGAATAGTGGACCGTCGAACCCCGGAGACCGAGATGACGCCCAACTGTTGCCCGCCATCGCGTACCAGATTTGAAGCGGGGTTCGTGCTGTCCTGCGTGCTTGCGGCGCTGATCAGCGTCTCGGCCCCGGGGCCGAGGGCTGCGGAGGAACGCCTCCGCGACCTTCTCCTGGCGCCCAACGCCGTCGAAATGGCTCCCCCAAAGTATGGCTTTGAGATTCCGAAATTGGCGTGGTCTCTGCGGCCGGTCGAGCAGACGCCGTATCGTGGAGCACACGACAGGTTCTTCAACACGACTCGGGCTGAACTGAAACCCGTCGTGCCTGCCCCCCCCAATCCATGTCTGAACGCCCACGAGTCGCGGCGATCTCGTGTCGCAGCCGCTCGCGAGTTCAATTTTCACGCTGGGCCGAGCTTGGCGAAGGCTCACGGGGCAGACGGAACGCCACCGTTTGTGGAAGCCGTCATGGTAGCAATTCGACGGAGGATGTAGGCCTGACGCGGCTCGGAACGAAATGATCTAGATTTTCGGACAATTCGTAAACGTCTCATTAGGCGCGATCTGCCAAAGGAAACCAGCCATGTCCACACGGCCAGCTGCTATTCACGCTACCGTCACAGCCCTTGGTATTGTTTTCTGGGCAATGTCGTCGACAGTTCAAAGACAACTGCAACGAATTGGGTGTGTTACGGCATCGCCAACTCCAGCAACGTTGTACTCATCGGAAACCAAGCGATCGATTGCGGTGGGCCCGCGTTTTACCTCGGCGGAAGCAACTCAGGTGTCGGGTTTTTCGGTAATATGTTTGTTCAGACGAATACCGGATCGATCGACTATGGGTTCAAGGGCGTCGCTACTTGCTCCGGCTGCGTCGCCGCGAACAATCTCCCGGTTGGCAACAGTCTAGCAATCAACTGGGCTGACAATCCGGGAGCGTTCGAGTGGAGTATGTCCAATTTCTCCACGACTGACTATGCAACCGACAACGGTTCGGGACTCGATAGTAACGAACTCACATTAACGAGTGGGACTCGTCACGCCACCCTCGTCGCGTCGCCGACGGCAACTCAGGACACGTTGTTTGTCCTTCCGCGAAATAGCGGTGCGTGGGGCCAGCAGTTGACCACAGATGGCGCGGGAATCCTTCATTGGGCTGATCGCCTCGGTGGACACCTCAAAACCGGCCATTAATCGACACTTCAAAACCGGCCATTAGGGTCGTGTCGGCCGAGACCGGTGAAGGTCTAGCTCACTGCTGTCTCCGCGCGCAAGTCGGTCT
>JANNRU010000381.1:0-1532 GCA_031401755.1 Acidobacteriota bacterium
GCCGGCGATCGCGGGGCCGTGAGGCGTGAACGACGTGCCGCTCTGCCGATTGATCGCCGGGAGGAGCGTGGTCCAGACGGTCGAGAACGGGGTGCCGATCGGGTTGATCGTGGCGGGGTCGGTACAGTACGGATCCTCTCCGGCCTGGTCGCAGGCGGCAGTGAGCCGGTATTGGACCGCTCCGATGTAGACGGGAAGCGCGAGGTCGTCCTGCGCGTTGATGACGCCGTTGCCGTCCGCGTCGAGAAGCGCGGCAACGCCGATCTTGAGGCCCTCGAGACGGCTGAGGGTGATGATGGTTGCCGTTTGGGACCGGTTGTTGGCGGCGGCGGTTGCAGGGTCGTTGTCGTCCGTACCGTCGCAGCCGGTGCCCCACCATGCCTGGCCGCGGTTGTCGCCCTGGTCGGTGCGCGGATCGAAGAGCGACAGCGGGACGGGCGGGTTCGAGGCGTCCCAGGTTCCGCCGTCGCACGTTCCCATCGAGCCGGAGATGTCGAGCACGAGACCGAGCATCGGCTTCGTGCTGTTGATCGTGATGCCGGGAAGGGGAGTTTGCCCGGACGCTCCGCCCCCGACGAGGGTAGAGAGAAGGGCAAGGGTGGGGAGGACGAGGTTTCTCGTCCGCATTTGCGCTTTCCTGAGCAACAAGAGTGCCTGCCATTAGTACGACAAAATCAACGACTTGCGTGCTCGTCGGGGCCGGAAAAAATAGCGGCTGCAACAAATGTAGCCGTGCCGCTAGTAGTTCTGCTTGATCCCGATCGTCGTGGAGTTCGCCTGGAGTCCAGGAGCGCTCTGCGCCGTCGGCGGTCCGGAACCCGTGCTGTCGTTGATGAAGATCGTTCCCGATGTCGGATCGACCTGCAGACCGGTCACGAGCGTATTGGTGTAGGTGATGATGCTGTTCGACGCGTCGATGTTCGCGCCCGCCCCGAAGGGACCGGCTCCGTTGGCGTACCCGCTGCAGTCGAACACATCCCGGGCGACGACCCGGGACGTGAACGCCGACGCGAGACATCCGCTCAGGGATGTGGCGCGCTCGAATTCCGCGTAGATCACGTTGCTGTTGAGGATCGAGACCGGTGCGGTGAGCGAGTCTTTGATGCGAATCACGTCGCCGAACGTCTGCGGACCCGAGATGAATTCGTTCCGACCGCCCTCGGCGCCGAAGCTGCTGCCGTCGCTGTTGGCCGCGCCCGAGTTGCATCCATAGCTCACGGCCGGCTCGCAGGTCTCTCCGGGAGAACCTCCGGTCGGCGCCCGGTTGTCCCCCACGATCCACAGGAAGTTCTTGTGCCCCACGGGGGCCGACAGGACGTTCACGATGTCGCCCGTGCCCCACGCGATCAGGATGCTGGTCGTGTCCTTGATGGTGGCGTCGGGCTGGTAATAGACGGGTCCTCGGAGCTCGCGTCGCCGCACTTTCTCCGCAGCGGGGAGCGTTCCCATTGGATCGGCGTTGCCGCCAGTGCAGTTCTCGGGCTCGCCGGGTCCCGGATTACACCCACCGCTGAACGGCGCGTCATACAGCG
>JANNRU010000382.1:0-2756 GCA_031401755.1 Acidobacteriota bacterium
ACCGACGGCGAGCGCATCCTCGGGCTCGGTGATCTGGGCGCGAACGGCATGGGGATTCCTGTCGGCAAGCTCGCGATCTACACCGCCTGCGCCGGCGTCCGACCGGAGCAGTGCCTTCCGATCACGCTCGACGTCGGGACCGACAACGAATCGTTGCTCGTCGATCCACTCTACATCGGGCAGCCGCGGCGGCGGCTGCGCGGCGCGGCGTACGACGAGTTCATCGAAGAGTTCATCAGCGCGGTCCAGCTGCTCTTCCCCGATGCGGTGCTGCAGTTCGAGGACTTCGCCAACGTTAATGCCTTCCGCTTGCTGTCGGTCTACCGCGACCGGCTGTGCTGTTTCAACGACGACATACAGGGAACAGCCGCCGTGGCCCTTGCCGGACTCTACTCGGCACTGCGCGTCACGGGCGGAACGCTCGGCCAGCAGCGGCTGCTGTTTCTCGGCGCCGGCGAGGCGGCGACGGGGATCTGTGATCTGGTCGTTCGCGCCCTCGAAGCGGAGGGGATCTCCGAGGCCGACGCGCGCGCGCGCTGCTGGCTCGTCGACTCGAAAGGGCTCGTTGTGCGATCTCGTCCCGACCTGGCCGCGCACAAGCAGCGCTACGCGCATGATCACGAGCCGCGACCCGATCTTTCGTCTGCGATCGAAGCGCTGTCGCCGACCGCGCTGATCGGTGTCTCGGCGACGGCAGGGGCCTTCAGTGCCGGAGTTCTCGGCGCGATGGCGACGCTCAATCGCCGACCCATCATCTTCGCCCTCTCGAATCCGACTTCAAAATCGGAGTGCACGGCTGCGCAGGCCTGGCGCGAAACCGAGGGCCGGGCGTTGTTCGCCAGCGGCAGTCCGTTCGATCCGGTCACGATTGACCGCCGCTCATTCGTGCCCCGTCAAGGCAACAATTCCTACATCTTCCCGGGGGTCGGGCTGGGGTTGATCGCGTGTCGCGCCCGGCGGGCAACCGACGAGATGTTCCTCGCTGCGGCGCGCACGCTCGCCGAGCAGGTCTCCCCGGCCGATCTCGACCAGGGGAGTCTCTACCCGCCGCTGGCGCGGGTACGAGAGGTGTCGGCCCGGATCGCAACACGTGTGGCCGAGGTTGCGTTCGAGCAAGGACTCGCGCGAATCGCACGACCGCAGGATCTTCCCGCGTTCATCCAGCGCCAGATGTACGATCCCCGCTACAAGAGCGAGAAATGAAACCGAGCCGGGCCCGTTGCCGCCGTTCGATCTTGAACAGGAGCCTCCCGATGCCAGTTGCCCTGCGAATACTCCCCGTCATCGTGGTCCTCATTGCCGGCGCTTGTACGCACCGCTCCGAGCCAGCCTTGGCACCGCAATCCGCCGGCGATCTCGTGGCGACCAACCCGCTGCTCGCTCCGTGGGTCGGTCCCCACGGTGGGGTCCCGGCGTTCGACGCGATGAAGCTGGCCGACGCGAAGTCGGCGCTGGAAGCGGTGATCGGACGCCAGCTGAGCGAGGTCGACCGGATCGCTAACGATCCCGCGCCCCCGACCTTCGAGAACACGATCGTCGCTCTCGAGCGCAGCGGGAGGGAATTCGGTCGGGTGCTGACTTATTGGAATACTTGGTCTTCGAATCTCTCCTCGCCCTCGTTCCGCCAGATCGAACGCGAAATGGCTCCAAAGCTAGCCGAGCTCGAGTCGAGAGTCACGCAGAATGGGTTGCTGTTCGCACGAATTGAGACCGTTCACGCCCAACTAGACCGGTCGTCCCTGCGGGCCGATCAGCGCCGCCTGGTAGGCCTCGTCCACGACGGCTTCGCGCGAGACGGCGCCAGGCTGAAAGGCGCGGCGCGGGAGCGCTATGCCGAGATCCAGCAACTTCTGGCCACGCTCTACACACGTTTTGCAAACAACGTGCTCGCGGACGAGGAGGGCTACGTCCTGTTCATCGCCGAGAGCCAGCTCGGGGGATTGCCGGCGTCGTTCGTGCAGGCCGCCGCGGCGGCGGCGGCCGAACGGGGTCGGGCAGGCGAGTACGCGATCGTTAACACCCGTTCGTCCGTCGATCCGTTCCTGACTTTTTCCAGCGAGCGCGGGTTGCGCGAGCAGGTCTGGCGAAGCTTCACTTCCCGCGGTGACAACGGCGACGCGAACGACAACAACGAGGTCATCGCCGAAATCCTCAAGCTCCGTCACGAGCGCGTCCGACTCTTGGGATTTGACAATTACGCTAGCTGGAGACTGGCAGATCGCATGGCCAAGAGACCGGCGCGTGCGATCGAGTTGATGGAGGCGGTCTGGCCTGCCGCGCTGGCGCGCGTCAAGGAAGAGGTCGCCGACATGCAGGCGATCGCCGAGGCCAACGGCACCGATATCGAGTTCGCCCCCTGGGACTACCGCTATTACGCCGAAAAGGTGCGCAGGGCCAAGTACGAACTGGATTCCGATGAGGTCCGGCAATACCTCCAGCTCGATCGGCTGCGCGAGGCGATGTTCTACGTCGCCGGCGAGTTGTTCGGCTTCGAATTCGAGCCGGTAGCGGAAGGCACGGTTCCCGTCTACCACGAAGATGTTCGGGTGTGGGAGGTCACGCGGCGGGGCTCCGGCGTGCACGTGGGGTTGTGGTATCTAGACCCGTACGCGCGCGCCGGAAAACGTTCGGGTGCCTGGGCCAACAGCTACCGTGGCCATGATCAGCTCGACGGTGAGACGACCGCCCTAGTCTCGAACAACTCGAATTTCATCAAGGGTGCGTCGGGCGCGCCGGTGCTGGTCTCGTGGGACGAC
>JANNRU010000383.1:0-9318 GCA_031401755.1 Acidobacteriota bacterium
GAGATCATCCGCCGAAATTTCGTCTGGAACGTCGAGCAGATTCTCGAACTCGTAGGCGTTGACCGGAAGGCCGAGGCGTCGGATCAAGCGGATCGACTCCCAGACGACTCGTTCGTCGTGGGTCGCTATTCCGACGTAGCCGCCGCGTTCGAGAATCTGCTCGACGTTCCAGACGAAATTTCGGCGGATGATCTCCGGGTCGTCGTAGGCGATCGATCGCGGCTCATTGTAGATGCCCTTGCAGATCCGGAAGTTCGACGGCTCGGCGAGTAGCCGGTCGACGTCGGACCACGTGCGGCGCAGACGAGCCTGCACGACCGCTCCGACCCGCCCCGGAAACTCGCGACGCAAGCGCGAATAGATCTCAAGCGTCGCGGTCGTGCAACTCGAGTCTTCCATGTCGATGCGCACGAAGTTGTCGTGGTCCGTCGCGGCCGCGAGCAGGTGGCGCATATTCACCAGGCAGAGATCGGGGTCGAGCGTCAGCCCGAGCGCGGTGAGCTTTACGGAAACATTGGTGGCGCGCAGCCGGTCATGCCGGATGCGCGCCAGGAGCGACTCGTGTTCGGCGAGCTTGGACCGGGCCTCGTCGGGCGTACGAATGAATTCGCCGAGGATGTCGACGGTCGCCATCGCCCCCTCGTTTTCGAGGCTGGCGACGACCCGCATCGCATCGTCGATCGAGGAGCCGGCGATGTAGCGACGTGAAAACCGGCGGACGATCGGTCGCGGAACCGCGGGAAGGAGTCGGGCGATCAGGCGGTCGAGGAGGCGCATCGGTTGCTAAAGCCCGGGGTGGAACGCGCGGGCGCTGGGGTCGCGAGTCAAAGAGCGCGGATGGCCCGCGCGACCTCTCCATCTTCGGGGAACCGGCCGGTCGCTTTTTTCGAGAACACGGGATTCCCGTCGACGGCGACCTCGAAGACTCCTCCGCTGGACCCGAGGAGCTCGCTTTCTATCCCAAATTGCTCGTGGAGCTCGGCCGCCAAACTGGCGGCACGCGGTCGGTAATTTCAAGCTTGGCAGTAAATAATCGTCGCTTTCACGGCGCACCTCACACCCCATCCGACAGCATCCTAGCAAGGGTACCCCGCCGAGACCATCGACGGTTCTCGATGTTACGATGGCTCGGCTGTCCGTGGGAGGGAACGAACGATGCGACTCACTTTTTTGGGCGCCACCGGAACCGTGACCGGTTCGAAATTTCTCGTCGAGAACGACGGCTACCGCGTGCTCTTCGATTGCGGCCTGTTCCAAGGGCTGAAGGAACTCCGCCTGCGGAATTGGAACCCGCTCCCCGTCGCGCCGGCGACGATCAACGCGCTCGTCCTGACCCACGCGCACCTCGATCACACCGGTTACCTGCCACTGCTCGTGCGTAACGGTTTTCGCGGACCCGTCCACGCGACGGCTCCGACGGTTGATCTGTGCGGGATCTTGCTTCCGGACTCCGGTCGAATCCAGGAAGAAGATGCGCGATTTGCCAACCGCAAGGGGTTCTCCAAGCACCATCCAGCCCAGCCGCTCTACACCGAGCAGGATGCGGAACGCGCGTTGACGCACCTCCGTCCATCGAAATTTGTCGAGCCGCTCGACGTCGGCGGCGGTATGACGGTCCGCTTCCACGTCGCCGGTCACATCCTCGGCGCGGCACACGTCGAACTTCAAATCGCCGGGAAAGGCAGCCAGCGGACCACCGTGTTCTTCTCGGGTGACGTTGGCCGACCCGATCAGCCGATCCTTCCCCCGCCGTCGCGCATCCCGGCCTGCGATCACCTGCTGATGGAGAGCACCTACGGCGACCGCGAGCATCCGGCAGAAGACCCCAAGGAACAACTGGCGACGATCGTCCGCGAGACAGCCGCGGCGGGTGGGGTCTTGCTGATTCCGGCTTTCGCAGTCGGTCGCGCGCAGGCGCTGCTCTACTTGCTGCGCGAGCTGCAGCTCGAGGGGAAGGTGCCGGAGGATCTGCCGATCCACCTGGACAGCCCGATGGCGATCGAGGCCACCCAAATCGTTGCCATGCACGTCGAAGCCCATGACCCGGAGATGCGCGCACGCCGCGCCGAGGATCCCCTCGGCCTTCGTCGAGTCGGTCTGGCGGCGACGGTCGAACAGTCGAAAGCGCTCAACGATGTGCGCTATCCGGCGATCATTATTTCGGCTTCGGGAATGGCGACCGCAGGCCGGATCGTTCACCACCTGGCTTATCGCTTGCCCGATTCGCGCAACACCGTGTTGCTGAGCGGCTTCCAAGCCGCGGGCACCCGCGGCCGGCTCCTGCAGGATGGGGCGCGAGAGATCAAGATCCACGGCCGCATGGTCCAATGTCGCGCACGGATCGAAAGACTGGATTCGATGTCGGCACACGCGGGTCGTTCGGAGCTGTTGCAATGGCTCGCCGCTGCCGACGCGCCCCCGTCCCATATCCACTTGATCCACGGTGAACCCACGGCGAGCGCCGCGCTGGCGACGACGTTGCGTGAACTAGGATATGCCGACGTCCATCTTCCAAAGTACGGCGAATCGATCGAGTTGTGATGCCGCTCTGGCTTCGCACGCTGATCCTGACCGGACCGCTCGAACAGGTCGAGGCGGCGCGCGATGAACACCTCCGGCATCTGGCGGATTTGCGCGCGGAAGGGCGCTTGAGGGTGGCCGGTCGGTGGAGCCAGGGAGAGGGCTATCTCGACGTGTTCGAGGCGCTGGATCGACTCGCGGCCGAGGAACTGGCGCGGAAGTCCCCCTTCATCCGTGAGGGACTGTGCGCGTGGACGCTCCGCGACTGGCAAAGCCTCGACAACGAACCGTGAGCGGGCGCCACGAGGACGACCGCGGCGGCGCGGCGACCCAGCGCGCGATCCCGGTCTCGTTGGTGCTGCTCGGCGGCGCGAGCGCGGCAGTCTTGCTGCGCCTGACCGCTCGCGATGCGGTCCCGGCCTTGGCGGGTTTCTATTATGCGACGCCGCTGATCGTCGCCGCGGCGGGACCTGCGCTGGCCGCGCTGACGTTGTTACGCATCGGCCGCGCGCGCGCGGCCGCGGCGTCGTTGGCAGCCGCGATCGTTCTCGGTGTGATCTGGTTGGGCTCGATTTACCACGAAGCTCCTTGCGTTGCATCCAGCGACGGGGTGCAAGTGCTGTTCTGGAACGTCGCTCGGGGAGCCGCGGGATGGGAGCGCGTGGCGGAGGAAATCGGCCGATTCGATCCTGATGTCGCCGGCTTCGTCGAAGCTACCGAACTCGGGCAGGGCGTTGTGCCCGAACGGTTGGGGTTGGGCGATCGTCCGTCGTTTGTGGTCCCGGGCGAGATCTTGATCTCCAGCCGCTGGCCGATCATCGATGGCAGAAGTCACGACCTGGGCTCTGGGCGCGCGGCAAGCGCTCGAGTGGAGACTCCCGCGGGCCCGCTCCAGGTGGTCGTCGTGGATTTCGACAATCTCCCATTCAACCTCCGCCGCAAAACGGTTCAGCGGTTGACCGAAATCCTCGACGGCATGACGCCGCTGCCGACGGTCATCATGGGCGATTTCAACACGCCCATTGATGCGACGGCGTTCGAGCCCCTGCGCCGACGCTTTCGTCACGCGTTCGAACTGGCCGGACGAGGGTTGCTCGTGACCTGGCCGTCACCGTTGCCGGTCTTGGCGCTCGACCACGTCTGGGTCTCGGTGGAGTGCGAGGTCTGGTGCGTCCGGCATCCATTCACGGTGCGCTCCGATCATTGGCCCGTTGTGGCGACCGTCCGCGGCGGCCGCGAGGTTGGGGGAGGCGACTTGGAGCCTCGGGTCGGGGATTCCGGGCCGCGAAGTTCAGCGGGACGATGAAGGGTGGCAGACGAGGAGAACTGTGCGGATATTGCGGGGACGCCCGACGGCGTTCGCGCCGTGTCAGGAGGTCCCACTTGAGTCCGTCGAACCGCAAATTAGCGATTTGGGTCGCGCTTTCCGGCGTCACCATCTGCGGCGTTTTCCTGGTTCAGTTTCTGCTCGCGATTCTCTACAACCGTCTAGCATGGAGCCCGACCCTCGGTGTCCGGGATCACTACCTAGCCGTCGGGCAGTCCTACGCACAGGGATTCGTCGTCGGCTTTTTCTCGGCTTTCTTCCTGACGGTGTTCGCGATCGCGATCGGGTTCCGCTTCCACGAGCGCGGGACGACCGCGGCGCTCGGACACGTCAGCACGCCCCAGCGGCCTCGCTGAGGGCGGGCGCCAGGGCTTCCGTCAGGCGGCCGACGAACTTTGCGTCGTCGAAGCGGGCCTGATTGACCTCGAGTTCCAGACAAACAAGGCCGTAATGGGAGCCGTGTCGCTCGGCCGCATACATTAATCCGTTTTTGCCCGAATAGGGTTCGTTGAGTCGCACGCTCAATCCCGAACGGCGCAAAATTGTGGCCAGCCGGCGAGCGGGGCGATCGTGCCGATCGAACAAGATGCCGACATCGAAGCGCCGCTCGGTGCCCTCGAAGACCGGCGTGAACGTGTGGATCGAGAAGACCATCGGCCGCGAACCGCCGGCCAGGCGGGTGCGGAGCGTGCGGTCGACGGTCGTGTGGTACGGGTCGTGGTAGTCCCGCGCCCGCCGTTCGATATCCCTCGAATTGAGCGCGCGATTCCAGGGGATCGCGACCCCGTCGACCTCGGCGAGGATCAGCGTTGAATCATCGACCCGCCGGTTGAGGTCGATCCACAGACGCGACCACGAGCTTCCGATGGCGACGGCATCGAGGCGGAGCGCGAGCGCCCGGGTCAGCGGCCACGCCCCGCGGTCCGAGCCGCGGTGCGTCCGGAGCAGGGCGGCCACCGCGGACGGAATCTTTACGGTCCAGGGGATCGCAGCCCCGGCATGTTCGCAGGTGAGTACGAACGGGCCGCGCCGCGAAGCGCCGACAATGCGCGCGATCGCACGACCGCTTGCGCGCTGCCCCGACGGTGAAACAATAGTCGCCATGCGGAATACAGGATATGCCCCGTCGGACTCGACATGAAGCGATGGGGCTCGACTGCGGTTGCTGGAAGCGTCCTCGCGGCGATCGGCCTGTGGGGGGCCCTACGCGGAGCGGAGTCGTGCGCCCTCGCACGAACGACACAGCCGGGCGACCCGCCTCCTGCGCCCTCAGTCTCCGCCGATCCGATCGATTCCGGATTGACCGACGATGAACGCCGCCGGATCGATGTTTTCGAGCGTGCCGCGAAGTCGGTCGTACACATCACGTCCCTCGCGCTACGGCGGGACTTCTTCTTCGATGTCATGCAGATCCCGCAGGGATCCGGGACCGGGTTCTTCTGGGACCGGGCCGGGCACCTGGTGACGAACTACCATGTGATCGAGGGCGGGAACCGCTTCACGGTCCGGCTCCAGGACCAGTCGGAATGGGAGGCGCGGGTGATCGGTGTGGCCCCGGAGAAAGACCTGGCCGTCCTGCGGATCGAGGCCGCGCCCGCGCTTCAGGTGCCGCTCGAGCTCGGCCGATCGGAGACTCTGCGGGTCGGGCAGAGCGTGCTGGCCCTCGGTAACCCGTTCGGCCTGGACCAATCCTTGACCGATGGTGTGGTATCGGCGGTGGGGCGCGAGTTGCGCTCACCGACCGGGAGGGTGATCCGTGACGTCATTCAGACCGACGCGGCGATCAACCCTGGAAATTCGGGCGGGCCGCTGCTCGATTCGAGCGGCCGGGTGATCGGGGTCAACACCGCGATCTACAGTCCGAGCGGCGCTTCGGCGGGGATCGGCTTTGCGGTGCCGATCGATACCGTCCGTCGGCTCGTCCCTCAATTGATCGCTCACGGGCGGCCGATCGAGCCGGGAATCCAGGGCGTACAGTGGCTCGCCACGCGCTACGCGGACGGGTTCGGCATCAAGGGCGCGGCGGTGCGTTGGGTCGAGTCGGGGAGCCAGGCCGATGACCTCGGCCTGATCGGCCTGCGCGTGGACCGCCGCGGCAGCTACCTCGTCGGTGACGTGGTCGTCGCGGTCGGCGAGACGCCCGTGAGCAACGTTGATGAACTGAGGGACGCTTTCGAACGCGTTCCGGTCGGCGGGGAAGCGCGAATCAGGGTCGAGCGCGACGGCCGAGCGCGTGATTTACGGCTCAAGTTGAGGCAGGTCGAATGACCGCCCCGCGCGATACCAGGACCCGAGCGCGGCGCCGCAGTCCGTTGCCATCTCCGGTTCCGACACGCACGAGCGCGGCCGGTCCGAACCGGGCGATCGAGACCTTTCCCAACCCCCACCCGACGCGGGACTATGAAATCGAGTTCACATGTCCAGAGTTTACCTGCCTGTGCCCGAAAACGGGGCAGCCGGATTTCGCGACGTTCACGATTTCCTACGTCCCTGACCGTGCCTGTGTCGAGTTGAAGTCCTTGAAGCTCTACCTCTGGTCGTTTAGGGATCAGGGCCACTTCCACGAGGCGGTCACAAATCGAAGCCTGGTTGACTTGGGCGGGGCGACCCCACCGCGGCGGATGACGATCGTCGGAGAGTTCTTCGTCCGCGGAGGGATTCGAACCGTTGTCCGGGTCGAGCACCCGGCGAGTCCGCCCGCCCCGCGCCAGCTGCGGTAGCCTCGGAGCAGGGAACTTTGCCCGGCCCGCGGCCCGGTGTTATATTCGCGGGCGTTCGCTGAAGATCGATCAACGTTCCGGGCCGTGACCCGGGGAGGTGGTGTCGAATCGAAGAAAAGGTTCGTGTCAACGATCAGATCCATCTGAGTCCGGTCCGCCTCGTCGGAGCCGACGGTGAGCAGATCGGCATCGTAACTCTCGACCAAGCCCGCCAATCCGCGGCGGAGTCCGGGCTCGATCTCGTCGAGGTCGCCCCGAATGCGCGCCCCATCGTCGTTCGTATCATGGACTGGGGCAAGCACCGTTTCGAGACGGCAAAAAAAGCCAAGGACGCCCGCAAGAAAGAGACCCGGATCACGGTCAAGCAGGTCAAACTGCGCCCCGCGATCGACGGTCACGACTTGGATACCAAGCTCAACCACGCCAAGCGGTTCCTCGCAGACGGGGACAAAGTGAAAGTCGTGATCATGTTTCGCGGTCGCGACATGCGGCGGCCGGAGAACGGGCGGAAGCTCCTCGATCGGGTGATCGACCTCCTCAAGGACTCAGCGATCGTCGAGGCCGCCCCGGGCGGAATCATCAATCGCGACATGAGCATGATCTTGGCGCCCCGTCGTGCGCGAACCGAGGTCGCGGCACCTTGATCCTGTCCGGACCCGCGCTCGGCCGGCGAGGAACCACGTGATTCGCGTCCGCGCCGAAGGGCACTTGATCGACAGCGGGTTGCTCAGGAAGATTCTCGATCAGATCATCCACGCCGGCGGGCAGTTTCGCATCGTCGATTTCAAGATCGGTCGGACCAACGACGAGATATCGTCGGCCGAGATCGAGATCGGCGGAGCGACCGCCGAGGCCAACACCGAACTGATCGAACGCCTGCTGCCCCTCGGCGCCGTTCCGGTGAATGCGGGGGAGGCCTGCCTCGCTCCCGCGCCGGCAGACGGGGTGGTTCCCGACGAGTTCTACTCGACCACGAATCATCCGACGGACCTTCGCGTCGGCGGGCGATGGCTCGACGTCGACCATCAGCGGATGGATTCGGTGATCGTGGTCAGCGGGGATTCGGCCGTCTGCCGCAAGCTTCGCGACGTCCGAGCCGGGGAGCGAGTCGTCATCGGCTCGGCCGGAATCCGTGTGAGACCACCTTCGCAAGAGCGCGACCGCGCACACTTCGGGTTCATGAGCAACGAAATCTCTTCCGAACGCCGGGTCGATCACGTCGCCGCGCGACTCGTCAGCGACATTCGATTCGCGCGCGACCGCGGTCTCGGCGTGGTGGTCGTCGCCGGTCCTGTCGTGGTCCACACCGGAGGGGTCGGGCCAATGGAACGGCTGCTCCAGACGGGTGCTGTGACCGCGCTACTCGCCGGCAACGCGCTAGCGGTACACGACATCGAGCGCGCACTCTACAATACCTCGCTCGGCATCGACGGCGACTCGGGAGAGGCCGTCGTCGACGGGCACCGCAATCACATGCGTGCGATCAATGCCATCCGCCGTGAGGGCGGAATTGCGGCGGCGGTGAAGGCCGGCGTGCTCACCCGCGGCATCATGCATCGTGCGGTGCTCGATCGGGTCCCGTTCGTGCTCGCCGGGAGTCTGCGCGACGACGGGCCCTTGCCCGAGGTGATCACGGACATGAATCGCGCGCAGGAGGCCTACTGTGAGGCCTTGGTCGGAGCGGGCGTCGTTTTGATTCTTTCGACCATGCTCCACGGGATCGCCGTCGGAAACATGATCCCATCGTCCGTGTTGACGGTTTGTGTAGACATCAACCCAGCGGTCGTGACCAAGCTGTCCGATCGAGGGTCGTCCCAGACGGTCGGCGTGGTCACCGACGTCGGCTTATTCCTCGATCTATTGGCGAAACGTTTGGAGGGGGAACCGCTTTGACCGATACGCCGACGGACGTAATTGGGGTCGGGAATGCGATCGTCGACGTGCTCGCGCACGCCGACGAAGCCTTTCTCAGTGCCGCGGGACTACAGAAGGGGGCGATGACGCTGATCGATGCGGAGCGAGCGGAGTCGCTTTATCGGCGAATGGGGCCGGCGATCGAATGTTCGGGGGGTTCGGCCGCTAACACGATGGCCGGGATCGCCTCGCTCGGTGGGCGGGCGGCCTACATCGGCAAGGTTCGCGACGATTTGTTGGGGAAGGTCTTCGCGCACGACCTGCGGGCGGCCGGCGTCGACTATCTCACCCCTGCCGCCGGCGAGGGGCCGCCGACCGCGCGCTGCCTGGTCTTCGTCACGCCGGATGCGCAACGAACGATGCAGACCTTTCTCGGCGCCAGCGCGACGCTGGGGCCGGATGAGATCGACCCCGATCTCGTTCGGAGCTCCAAAATCACCTATCTCGAGGGTTACTTGTTCGATCCGGAGCCGGCTCGCCGTGCCTTCGTTCGGGCCTCCGAGATCGCGCACGCCGCGTCGCGAGAAGTGGCCTTGACGCTTTCAGATCCGTTCTGCGTCGATCGCCACCGGTTGGAGTTCCAGCACCTTGTCGAACGGCACGTGGACATCCTCTTCGCCAACGAGCAGGAGGCGCTGGCGCTTTACGAGACCCGCGATATCGGAGCGGCGATCGAGTCGTTGCGAGGCCGCAGCCGCATAGCGGTGATCACCCGCAGTGAACAGGGATCGCTGGTGCTGAGCGGCGGGCAAGTTCACGAGATCCCCGCCGAGCCCGTCCCGCAAGTCGTGGACACGACCGGAGCCGGCGACCTTTTCGCCGCGGGGTTCCTGTTCG
>JANNRU010000384.1:0-4794 GCA_031401755.1 Acidobacteriota bacterium
AGCTCATGCGGCCATGCTAGCAAACGTCCGATCAAGGCGGGCGTCGTCCCGGGCCTGCGCTGAGGACTCGAAGCTCTCGATCCAGGCGGACCTCGGCGCTGCCGAATCCTCGCGATCCCGGACGTGCGTAGCGGGCGTCGATGAAGCGCACGGTGTAACCCGCGGCGTCCTCGTCGACCGCGGCCGATTCAAAGCGCATCCAGCGCAACGTGCCGCGTACGCCGGGAGCGGCGCGAGCCGCGCGGACGGGGGGCGTGTCGGGTGGTTTGGGGAGAAGCGCTCCATCGAGCGACAGTCGTGGCGCGCCGAGAACACGGAACGTTCCGGTTCGGAATCCGCCGGACTCCTCGGCGACAACGTCCCACGCGGAGAAATCCGTCGCACGCGGTCCGACCATGATCCGTCCGGTGGCCTCGAGACCGCGACGCGTCAATTCAGCCCGCACCCACCGTTCAGCGCCGGCGCTGGCCAGCGCCAGTGCGGCGCAGTAGACGACGACGGCGCATAGCCCCACGCGCGCAACGAGAGCGCCGTGGCGGCGACCCACACCCGAAACGGCGAGGCCAGCGATCGTCAAGACTCCGCCGAACCACGCCCAACGCGCGATCCACGGCGTCAGGTCCCGGGTCGCCAGGACGACCGCCGTCGTCCCGATCGCCAGCAAGACCCAGCCGATCGCGCCGGAGCGCGACGGGCGACGGCCGAGTACCAACGCAGCGCCCAGCGTCAGCCAGATCCACGGATCGACGATGAATACCGCATCGCCGTAGAACCAGCGATTGTCGAAAGGGGTGAGCAGCCGAACGCCGTACGAATTGAGCCAATCGAGCAATGGATGCCCGATGACGCCGATCAACGAAGGCCGGAGCAGCTCGGTGAATCGCGCGTCGCTACGGAGTCGACTCAGAATTGCGGCCAGCGCCAGCGCGAGCAGCGGCAGCCCGAGGATTCCGTGAGTCCAGCCGCGCCGGCAGAGAAACGACGCATCCGCACCGGCGACAACGACCAGCGCGTCGATGTCGGGCAGGTTCGAACCGATGACCAGCGCGGCGCCGGCAAGCGGGGCAGCCCCGAGGCGGGTGCGGGCCAGCGCAGCTCCGAACAATGTGTGTGTCAGCGGATCCACAGGGTCGCTCGAGGATTACGATTCGGGGAGTCCGATTATAGGGAAGCCGCCACGGCGTCGTTTTCCGGGGAGTCTGTCGTTTCCTTGTCGCCGGCGCGCTGCCGCATAAATTTAACGGCAACCGCCGAACCTCGGGGTCCTGCACCATGAAAATCCATCCTTCGTCTTTGCGAGCGTCGATCGGTCTCATCGGCTGCCTGATCGTGCTCGGCGCGCGATGCGCGGGATCGGGGGGTGGCGAAGCGCTCGTTTCGACCGCCAATGGCCTCGCCGGAAACTGGAGCTATTTGGTGACCAACGCCTACGACGCGACGTTTACCGACTGCACGCAAGACGCGGCCATTCTCGAGAACCAGACCTACTACGAAGGATCCGGGCTCGCTCCGCTCTGCACCCCGGCCAGCTACTTCGACGTCGTCCAGGAGGACGAGAGTTTCGAAATCGTGCCCCACTCCGTCAACTGCACGGACGGCGGTGCGGCGATGATTTCGGGGAGCGGTACCGTTGTGAATGGGAACCTGTCCGGCGAGTGGCGCAGTGTTCGCGCCGGGGGCGCCGAATCACGCGGTCAGTTCCACGGCGAGGTCGTCGGGGGGCACCTCGTGCTGGTGGATGCTGGCCGAGAGTTCCACGGCGATTTCGAGGGAGGCTGCTCGTTGTCGCCGGGACTCTCGGCCTCGGTCGTTGTCGACTGACCCGCTTGTCAGGGCGCTACGGGCGCCTGGCAGCAATAGAACGGATAGCGTTCGGCGGCCTCGGCCAAAACGAACATGTTGTCCCCGCGATAGACGACCAACGCTTCGAAAATCCGCAGATCGTGCGAGGGTTCGAAGGTCGACGTCCACAGCCCGACGCTCGGCGT
Source organism: Acidobacteriota bacterium (assembly GCA_031401755.1). Classification (GTDB taxonomy): domain Bacteria; phylum Acidobacteriota; class Polarisedimenticolia; order Polarisedimenticolales; family Polarisedimenticolaceae; genus JANNRU01. The sequence goes on from JANNRU010000384.1 coordinate 1,989, forward strand.
GTCGGTCGCGACTGCGCATCCGGAGCTGCCGGTATTCAAGACATCGCAGGTCGCCAGTTGCTCGACCGTGCAGATCGATCTCTGTTCGGCATGGCACACGTTGACCGCCTCCACGAACGAGTGCACCGGACGCTGGAAGTTGTCGATGCACGAAGCGCCGATGCGCGACGTTCCGTTGGGGCAGATCGCCCCGCCGCCACCGCCACACGGTGCGCAGACGAGCCCACCTTGCGCGGTGATGCCGGTGAGGCATTCATTCTCGCCGCACGATCCGGATGGACTCGTCCCGGTAGCGCCGGTCGGACCGGCCGGGCCTTGAGCTCCGACGGGGCCTTGCACACCGGGAAGGCCCCGTGGGCCCTGCGGCCCCTCCGCGCCCGCCGGTCCACTCGCGCCGGGAGTGCCTGCCGGGCCCTGGGCTCCGTTGGCGCCAGTCGGTCCGGCGGTGCCCGGCTCGCCTCGGTCTCCCTTCGCTCCGGCGGGGCCGGTCGGTCCGGCGTTACCCGTCGGTCCGATGGGTCCGATGGGTCCGACGGGTCCAACAGGTCCTAACGGGCCTTGCGGTCCGATTGAACCGGTAGCGCCAGGGGCTCCTGCGGTGCCCGGCGCGCCGGTTGGCCCGATCGGCCCCTGCGTTCCCGGAGCGCCTTGCGGCCCGGGAGCTCCGGTGAGTCCCTGCGGGCCTCGCGGTCCGGTGGGTCCTGCGGGACCCGTGGGGCCGGTCGGCCCGGCCGGGCCGACGGAACCACCGCCGTTCTTCGCGACCAGCGTGACATCAATCGCCAACTCGCCGTTGGGACATTGGATCGTGACCACGTACGTTGCCGGCATCGTGTCGAGCAGGTCGACCAGAATTCCGGTCGCGCTCGAGTCGACGACCTCGAGTTCCTGGCACGCGCCGCCGACCGTGCCCATCAATACCGTCGGGTCGTCACAGAAGCCCTGTCCTTCGAGCAGCAGCGTGGGTATCTGGGCGCCGAGATCCGGTAGTGCGCGCGCGATTTTCGGGACGACCGGCTCTTCACCCTCGTCATCGTCCTCGTCATCGAATGCAAAACCGGGCTGAATCGAGAAGCGATTCGCCCGCTGCGCTTCTTCCGACTCGTCGTCCGCGCTGACTGCGCTCGATGGCGCGGCGAGGGCTCCCAGCGCGAGAGTGGAAAGACACAAGAGCGATGCCAGCAGCGAGGCGGCAGGGCGAGTCCGCATAGGTCGTTTCCTCGATCACCGCGCGAGGCGGGAATAGCCGTGATTTGGCCAGATGTTACGTGCGTCCAGCCCTTGGGTCAGCGACGAAAATCGTTGGCGCGGGCGCGAACCGCCCTCGTCGGCGGCCCTGTCGGCCTATTCCGGTCGGAGGATGCGGCCGCGATGGACGATCTCAGAACGACAGTTGAAGCTGCGCGCGGATCTCGTGACGTTCGATGCGCGGGCTGGCGCCGGGAGTTTCGAATTCGAGCTTGCGCCAGTCGAGCTGGACTTTGTGGTTGTGGTCCGAGAAGTGATAGCCCAGCGCCGCGCCGAGCTCGGTTTCGTCCAGACTGGAGTCCTTGGCCAGGATCTCGGAATAACGGCCGGCGAGCTCGACTCCATTCACGAAGAGCCAAGACGACTGCGCGTGCCAACCGTCGGTGTCGTCTTCGATCGCGGGCAGGCCGAGGACGGAGCCCGCGCTCGATGTGAAGAACTCGAAGGCCGCGTCGAAGCCGGCCTTGCGGAACGACGCCTCCAGCGCGCCGGTGGTGGTCCGGAACTCCTCGATCCCTTCCGAACCCTGGTTTTGCGTGATGACCGAAACGCCGAACTGCAGTTGGGCCTTGTCCGGGCGCGTGCGATCGGTCTCGGTCCAGTGGACCTCGCCGAGCGGGGCAAACCACAGGCTCGCCGAGCCGAGGTAGTCGTCGTTCTCCGACTCGTCCTGGTTGATGCCATTACCGTTGTAGACGCCCACGCTGTAGGCGTAAGTTTGCACGCTGTTCGCGCCGCGCAGTGCGAGCCCGACATCCCGCCCGTGCGCGAAGCGCGCGGTGGCGATCGACACGTCGACGAACTCGAGCTCGCCTTCGTCCATCAGGAACTGTCGACCAAAAGGCACTTTGGTTTGACCCACCCGTAGCTGGGCCAGGGGGTGCCACTCGTACTGGACCCAGGCGTCCTCGAGCAGGTTGCGATTGTCCTCGCTACCGTCGGCGAGGTTGAGCTGGAGCCCGAATCGCCAAGTCTCGGTCCACCGGCCGTCGAGCCGGACCTGGTATCGATGCGTGTCGAAATAGCCTCGATTCTCGCCCTCGTCCGGAGCTTCCTGCGTGAATCGAACTTGGGCCAGATTGCGTAGGACCATCGACGTGGTGTCGGTCTCGAAACGTAGCCCACCCGGCCCGTAACTCCAGCGTACCGCCGATCCGCTCTCGTCGGCCCGCGCCCCGACCGCGACGAGCAATGCACAGGCGACGATGATCAAGCCCTCGCGTCTCCACATGGTTCATTCTCCCTCGCGCCCGCCAAAACCGACCGCACGGACCGCCGAGATTATCACAGCGGCCGTCCGACGAGTGCGGTCCGATCTCGTTCGAGTGCGCTATGATCGGGCCTCGTTTTGGCGAGAGGACCACACCATGAAAGTGCAGTTGCATAGCTGCGGGTTCGCGGGACTGCCGCTGGTTCTCGCGAGTCTCAACCTGATTCTCGGCGCCGCGGGCTCGGCGCTGGCGGCGCAGCGCGAGGTCGAGGTCGGTCTCGTCGCCGGAGCGTTCCTGCCGGACCGCGCTGTGAGCGGTAAGTCGGAGAACTTGGACGAGGTCGAGCT
>JANNRU010000385.1:0-2388 GCA_031401755.1 Acidobacteriota bacterium
ACGGGATTCTTCACGCGCAGATGGGTGACGAACGCGCAGCCCATGAGCGCGGCAATGCCGAGTCCCCCAGCTACCGCGAACAGTGGGCGTTCGATTCCGATCAGCAGCAACAGAGCGAACGCGACTTTCAGGATGCCAACCAGATCCCGCAACCAGTCGGGCAGGCCGTAGTGTTTGAATTCCTCAACGATGTTGTGGTAACGCACGGTCCAGACAAAGAAAACCGAGGCAACGACCAGGGCTTGCAATACGATTGTCAAATTTCGCATGCGCAAGCTTAGCAGGGTTCGCAATGGGCGAGTAGTCCAATGTCGGGCCTCGCGGACTGGTCAGCGTAAGGCGTGCTGTAATTTGGCCACGGCCAGTTCCTGGGCCAGGATCGGTTCTCTTCCAGGAGGTAATCGATCGCGATCTAATGGTGGCGGTTGTTCCAGCCGGCCATTACGGAGAGCAGGATCTGCGAGGGCTTTAGGGTGGTGGCCACGGACGGATTCTAGGTTGGATCGCCGATTCCACGAAGATTTGAATTCACCAAGATTTCCGGTAGACCCGGGGGCGAGGTGATCGGGAACCGGCGCTTACTCCATTGCAGCCAGCACGTCAGCGACCGGCACGGTCGCGAATGTCGTGGCGTAGTCGGACATCGCGAACGGGATGACGAGCAGCTTTCCGTGCACGAGGCTGCCGCAGGAATAGACGACGTTCGGCACGTAACCTTCACGCTCGTTCTCGGTCGGCCGGATCAGCGGCTCGCGCAGGCGGCCGAGCACTCGCGTCGGGTCGTCGCGGTCGAGCAGGAACGCGCCGATGCAGTACTTCCGCATCGGTCCGACGCCGTGACTGAGCACGAGCCAGCCGGCGTCGGTTTCGATCGGTGAGCCGCAGTTGCCCATCTGAATGAACTCCCAAGGAAATTTTGGCTTTACCACGAGAGTGGCGGTGTCCCAGAAGTGCAGATGGTCTGAGAAGATCACGTAGATATTTTCGTAGTCTTGGCGCCCCAGCATCGCGTACAGGCCGTTGACCTTCCGCGGAAAGAGGGCCATTCCCTTGTTCCGTGCGGCTGGACCGTTCAACGTGATGAACTTGAAGTGCAGGAAGTCGAGCGTCTCGATGAATTGCGGCAGAATCAGCGTCCCGTCGTACGCGGTGTACGTGGCGTAGTAGGTCCGCGTACCGTCCTCGTTTGTAAAAAGCACGAAGCGCGCGTCTTCGATGCCGTTCCGCTGCGACGGCGTGACCGGAAACAGCACTCGCTCGGACAGGCGCGTGTCCGGATCGAACCGCACCTCGTAGTTCGACTCGGCCAGGGCCAGGATCTTCCTGGCCACACCGGTTTGTTCCTGATTGTGCGCAAGGACAGCTTGCAGTTGTTCCAGCGTGAATGCGTCCCCCAGACCCTCGAGCGCCTGTCGGGTGAAGTCGCCGGCGAGACCAAGTTCTGCGAGCTTGCGCGCGAACACGGGTTTTTCGTAGGACGCACTGGGAACTTGCGCAGGCTCCAGGCTGTAACGTGTGGGAGCATGGATGGTGATGGCGCCCTGATCGTCCAAGTATCCCGTGCGAAACGTGATCGACGAGATGTGCCCTTCGCCCGTGGCCCGCAGGCTCAAGGTGAAGCGCAGCGAGCCGGGCGCTACGTCCGACTGATCCGGATGCGGCACGATCGACGGGTTGAACAGCGCGGCCGCCTCGAGGGAGTACTCGTGGGTGAAATAGGCGCCGAGCAGTAGCTGTCGCGCGTCGGAGAACAGTTGCCCGGAGCGCAGCCACGGCCGCACCTGCGCGAAGCGCCGTCTCAGGAACTCGCGGATCTTCACGTGCCGATCTCCGAACTCGGCCTCCACCTGTGCCAGCAGCGTCTCAACCTCACTTTCGGAGAGCGCCATCACCATGGCGCCAATGTGAGCGGCACGTTGCCGGTTGGAAGGATGGAAGGGCCTGGCCAGCACCCGCGTTCGATCCGGATGGAGGACGAGGTCGCTGCGCGTGACCGTGACGGGGCTCAAGGAGTCGGTTCGCTAAACACGGTCACGGCATTTTGCACGATTCGCATCTCGGTTAGGGCGAGCAGGAAGGCCAGCGTTGACTCGGCACCCTCGTTTCCGTTCACACGGTCCACGTGCAGCGCGTCGCGGCATCCGCCGGTGCTGGGGGAGTACAGTTCCAGGCCGAGATCGTTCCAGCCGAGAAACCAATCGAACGCGCGATCGGCCTGCTCGTACCAGAACGGGTCCGAGGTCACGCGATAGGCTTCAAGACACGCCGAGACCATCGCCTGGGCTTCGATCGGCTGCTGGTCGAACAGGGCGCGCGCGCCACCCCGCCGATAGAAGCCGTTGCTGCCGATCGGTCGAAAGTGGCCGTTCTCCGAGGTCTGGATCTCGG
>JANNRU010000386.1:0-13307 GCA_031401755.1 Acidobacteriota bacterium
ACACCGACGAAGAGCACGGCCGCGGGAATCAGCCTCCGGCACCGCGATGTCCGTCGCTGGGTCATCGCTTGCTCATACCCTCAAGGGTGTCCACTGTCACGCCATTTCCTGAAGCGTCCGGGAAACGGTCAGGATAGACCCTGTCGAGATCTCGGGCGTCTACCCGGTTGTGCCTCCCTGCGGGGCGGACCCCAGACTGGCCCGACGGAATGGCGGTTGGGGTAGAGTACCCGCGACTGCGGGCAGGATGAACACGTGAAACGACGCGAGCTCCTGGCCTCGACGATAACGCCCGACGGCATGCAGATGACCGTCTCGTTGCACGCCGGGGACTACTACATCGAGGTCGATGGCAAGGCGTTGATGTCGACACGGGCCCCAGGGTCCGAAAAGGCGTTGGCTACGCTTGCCGCACGCGAACTGGCCGGCATCCAACGTCCGCGGGTGTTGATCGGCGGTCTGGGCCTGGGTTTCACCCTGGCCGCTGCGCTCGATGCACTGCCTGGCGGCGCCTCGGTCGTGGTGGTCGAATTCTTCGAAGTGATCGTCGACTGGAATCGCAAGTTCAGTTTTCAGTCGGAGGTGGATCGACTCGCGGATCCACGGGTGACCGTGGTGATCGCAGACGTGGTCGATTACCTGAGCGACGTCAAGCAGCCCTTCGATGCGATCCTGCTCGATGTAGACAACGGCCCCGATGCCTGGTGCCTGACATCCAACGACCGGTTGTACGATCGACCCGGGTTGCTGCGTATTCGACACGCGCTCAAAGCGGGCGGCGTTCTCGCGGTCTGGTCCGCGGAGCCCTCGGCGGTTTTCGAACGGCGGCTCGTCGAGGTCGGTTTCGCTGCGAGCAGTCAGACCGCACGCTCGCGGGAACACAAGGGCGAACGGCACACGATCTTCCTGGCGCGGGCGTGAGACCGTTCCCGTAGGAATGGGGTCGGCGCGTCGGGCGTGGATTCGCATCACGCCGCAACGAACCCCCTGGCCATGACCCCGAAGCCTACCGCCGTGGAGGCGGCACGGTCTTGACGGCGGCCGCGAACCGCGCGTGGGCCTCTAGATCTACGGGACAGTGTTTCACCTTCGTACTCGCGGGGTCTGTTCCGAGAAAATTGCCCTGCTTCCAGTTTCTCGACGGCCGGATGGGCCTCGGGGCGAATCCACCGCCGCAGTTCGGGCAGACGTTTCCCAAACGATCTTCCACGCAGGTCGCACAGAACGTGCACTCATAGCTGCAGATGCGCGCTTCCAGCGAATCGGCGGGCAACGGCCGATTGCAATTCTCACAAGTGGGCCTGAGTTCGAGCATACGACCCCCAAGGTCGAAATTGGGCTTCCCCCGATTCCGTGGACACTATCCGAAAGGCGGGTACGATGTCCAGAATGCGAACACCAAGAACAGGACGAAGGGTACGAAGACGATTCACGGAGGAGTTCAAGGCTGGTGCGATTCGGCTGGTCTTGGATGAAGGCAAGACCGTCGGAGCCGCAGCGCGTGAGCTAGACCTGACAGCTTCGGCACTGGGCAATTGGGTGGCACAAGCCCGAGCCGATCGCACAAAGGGAAGGACCGGGTTGACGAGCGAGGAGCGCACCGAGCTGGCGACGTTGCGCAAGGAAGTCCGTGAGTTGCGGATGGAGCGCGACATCCTAAAAAAAGCCGCGGCCTTTTTCGCCAAGAACCAAGCGTAGTTTTCGCCTGGATCGATGCGGAGAAGGCCGAGTTCCCCGTGAGGCGGCTCTGCGAAGTCTTGCAGGTCTCCCCCAGCGGTTTTTATGCTTCGCGGAAGCGACCGGAGTCCCGACATGCCCAGGACGACCGTCGATTGCGTGTTCTCGTTCGAGCGTCGTTCGATGAGAGTCGGCAGCGTTACGGCAGCCCGCGCGTTCACAGAGATTTGGTCGAGGACAACATCCCGGTTGCCGAGAAGCGTGTAGCTCGGCTGATGCGGGAGGACGGGCTCAGGGCAAGGGCGCGAAAGCGATACAAGATCACGACCATGAGCGACCACGATCAACCGATTGCAGCGAATCTGCTTGATCGTCAATTCACAGCCGAGGCACCCAACCAGCGCTGGGTGGGTGATACCACCGAATTCGTTATCGGAAGCAGCGGAAAGCTCTACTTGGCAGCGATCTTGGACTTGTTTTCGCGCTTCATCGTGGGCTGGGAACTCAGCGCAGTGAATGACCGACACCTGACGATCAAGGCGCTCGATATGGCATTGAGGCGACGGTGCCCCGAGGTCGGCCTGCTGCATCACTCTGACCAGGGTTGCACATACGCGAGCGAAGACTATCAAGCTGTGCTCGAGGCGCACGGGATCACTTGCAGCATGAGCCGCCGCGGCAACTGCTACGATAACGCGGTGATGGAGGCCTTCTTCTCGACGGTCAAGAGTGAGCTCGGTGAGCACTTCGAGAGCCACGGGCACGCGAAGAAGGAATCGTTCGACTACATCGAGGTGTTTTACAACCAACGTCGTCGACATTCGACACTGGGGCAGATTAGCCCGGCCGCGTTCGAACGGCGGACTCATGCAGCGTAGCTAAACCGTCCACGAAATCGGGGGAAGCCCAAATCGGTGGGTGAACCGCCCCGGGTTTACCAGAGGGCCCATTATTCTAAGGGCTGGGTCCCATGGCAAGACCAAGGAAGTTTTCACCGGAGGTCCAGGAGCGGTAGGCTCCGTGGTCGCCCCCGTCGACATGCACCGCGTTGGGTTCACGGACCACGGCGTTCTCTACCTGACGACCGACGGCGGTGCAACCTGGCGGCAAGACCACGTCGATCCCGTTCGACAGAATCCAACCGGAACGTCTACTGCGAGCTCCGGAGTCTTCGTCTTTTCAAAATAATTCCGCTGCGAAGTCCTTAAGGCGCGGTATATTCCGCTCTCGTTTCGCCGGGAGCGTCTCTCGACAACGCTCTCGATGCATGGAGAACCCCGCATGCCCAAGGGTATTCGATTATCGATTCTCGGATTCGTGCTGCTCGCCGCCGGGACCGCGACGGTCCGAGCGGCGGAAGGACGGATCCCGGTGTTCCGGCCGGGAACGACGATCGCCGCTGATGGCAGGTACATCGTTACTCGCAACCTGACCGGGGCCGGAGGAATTCCGACCGTCACGATCGCGGCGAGCAACGTCGACCTCGATCTGAATGGCTTCGTGGTCTCGAACGTCTCGGGCCCTGAACCCGTGATCCTCGTCCAAGCCGGCAGCCGGGTCTCGATCCACGGGGGAACCGTCACCGGCGGGACCTACGCGATTCACGCCACAAGCTTCGCCGACGGGCTCGTTATCGAGGATCTTGAGATCCACGGCACGGCGGGCTACGGCGTACTTGTCGCCAGCGGGAAGCGCGTCACGATCCGCCGAAATCGATTCTCGGACATTTCGGGCGGCGGCGTCTTCTGCTATGGAAACCCGACTCCGGTGACCGCCACCATTTCTGACAACTCGATCGCGGACGTGATCGGCGACGGAATCCATCTCGAGGGAGCCACGGGTTCGGCGATTCAGAACAACCGGATCTCGAACGCGACGGGGATGGGGATTCTCTTGTCGTCGGCCGAGGCGGGCTTGATCGCGGACAACACGGTCGATCGAGCACAATTTCTGGGCGTCGCGGTATTCCAAGGGAACGGTGTGATCGTGCGGGGTAACGCGGTCACGCGGTCGTATTCGCACGGGATCTTCGTCGACCAGTTGACCAACGATTGCCTGATCAGCCAGAACAACGCCTCGAAGAATGGGACCAGCGACGACGGGGGCGACGGAATTCGCATCGAGGGCGATCGGAACTTGATCGAACGTAACGTCTCCAACAGCAACCGAGGTTACGGTTTACACTTCATCTCGTCGTTCAGTCCGGCTTGCGGAAACACGTTCAGCGCCAACAGCGCGCACGGCAACAGCGGCTTGGGCCCCGCCTGCGCGTCCGGCCTCTTCCCGCCGGAATCCTGTGACAGCTCGACGGGGTGCGCGGTACCGAACAAGTCGTTCGGCGATAACCTGATCCCCGGACCCCCGTTGTTCTGATCGAGGCGGAGTGAATCGTGGACAGGCGACGAGCGCTGAGTATCTTCGTGGTCTGGAGCCTGGCGATAACGTTCGCCGGTGCTGCCACTCCGCTGTTTGTGACGCCCGACGTGCCGACGGTCACGTCGGGCGGCGTCGAGTTGCTTCCGTGGCAGATTTTCCGCTACGACGCCGCAGGAGCGAACTACACGCTGGAATTGAATGTACCCGGTACGCCGGCTCTCGACGCGATCCACAAGTTGGACGAGCCCGGCGGGTGGCTACTGTCCGTGGAATCGGCAAACGATCTCGGTGGACTGCTCGGGATGCCGGCGTTACCGGCGGACGTGATTCGAAGACATGGCAGCGGTCTCTATGACCTCTTCTTTTGTGGGGCGGCACTCGGAATCTCCTCAGACGTCAACCTCGATGCGCTCTACCTCGCGGGCGGGGACGCCGGGAGTTTGGTCGCCAGCTTTGACATTCCGTTCGAGTTTCCGTCGGGCAGCGGGACCTTCTACGATCCCGCCGATCTGTTGAGATTCGCTAGGACGAGCGGGGGCGGTTGCGCGGACTGGAGCATCGCCGGTTTCGCCTTGGACGCCTCGGCGGCGGGATCGGGAATTGCGGCGGCGAACAACGTCGTGGCCGCGGATTTTCGCGGCGGTTTTGCTCTTGCGTTAGACACTCCGAGCGACCTCGCACCGACTTCCGGTCCGACGACCTACGTCCCCGGGCATGTGGTCTCGTGGAACGGGGTGACCTTCGGCCTGTTCGAGCAGCTCGCGGGCTGGCCCGCGGGGAGTGTCGTCGACGGGCTGTCCGGTCAGGCGAATCCCGGGCGGATCGATCCGACGATCGAGCCGCTGCGATTGGGAAAGGCGCCCGGGGGCCAACTCGTATTGACCTGGTCGGCGAGTTGTTCGAGTGGAGCGGACGATTTCGGGATCTACGAGGGAACGCTCGTCAGCATCGACAACGGGATTTACGACCACGTCCGCATCGACTGCCACGATGCGGCACCGGCACTGAGTGAAACGATCACGCCCGGCGCAGCAAGCCAGTACTATCTAATCGTGCCCTACAATCCGCAAGGTGAAGGATCGTACGGGGTGACCTCCGCCCCGTCCGTCGAGCGCCCGCAAGCGGTGGGACCTTTAGACCGCTGCAGCGTGGCGCAGATCCTGACCGGCTGTCCGTGATCGAGATCGGCCGCGCCAACGATTCGGCGCCCCGGGCGAGTCGCCAAGGGCCTCAGGGCGAGAACTGACAGGCGGGATCAACGAGCGCCTAGCCGTCGGCGTTGTTCATCTAGCCTTCCTGCCGCGGGCTTTCTCCGCGAGCAACGTTTCTACCTGGTGGACCGCGGCGCCAAGTTCACGGTGGCTTTCCGGGTCTTGCTTGACGCCGCGTGATTACTACCGGGAGGCGGCCGAGCATCATCCGTGCCTAGCACTCCGATTTGCTCTGACGCCGCCTTCCCGGTCCTCACCTCGGTTGAGACAACCCACGACTCGACTGCCGAATAGGCCGAGTTCCCCGTCGAAGGAATCCCGATCTGGCCGCTGTCGAACGCACGGGGGTTCCAGATTTGAGACTCAACTTCAGGGAGCGACGCCCAGCGCGCACGTTACGATCGTCGCAGCGGGTCCGCCGTTTGGCGTCGCCAACAGCGACACGGCGGCACCGGCCGCCCAGGGTGCCGAGCCACTGGTCACCGAACAACTCGTCTGCCCAGCGAGAATCTGGCAACTCAACAACGTTGCCCCCGCCGCGCGCGCGGTCAGTGTCCACGACTTCCCGCTAGCGGGTGCCACCGAGACCTTACAGCGTAGTGACTTGGCGGTCCTGGCGGACATCGGCACCGAGACCAGATTCTCGGTCGCGTTGTTCGATCCGACGTTGGGCCCCAAGTAGCGAGCCGCGCTGATCGTCGTCGCGTTGGTGGAGAACACCAGGGTGTCGGTTTCGACGGGCGGAGCGCTGCCGCAGGTGCTCCAAGTGAACTGGTCGCCACCCGCCTTGGTCAGGCAGAGTCCGGTCGTTGCCGCGTTCGTCGAGTTCATGTCGCTGGGCTCGACGTTGTTGTCCCTGATCAGAATCGAAGATGTGCCGCTGGCGTCGAGTGTCCCTTGCAGGTCGCCACCGAGCGTGTCTCCGCTGATGGCAAGTGTTCCCGTCTTCGGCGGAATCGTCACGGTGGTGGCGCCGGGCAAGCTGGCGGGAGGATTCAGGCTGAGCACGTTGCCGCTCGTGCTTGCGCTGAACTCGATTCCGGCAGACGGATCGTTGAGCCGGAACCGCGCAGCCGGCGTGAGCCACCCGAGGAGCTTCGTTCCCACCGTCGGATCGGTCGACTGGAACGCGAGCGGATAGTCGGTACCCAGTCCGATATTGCGCATCGTGGAATAGGTTTGCCGGAACAGACCCCCGGTCAATTCGTCGGACGAGTTGATCAACACCGCGTTGATCGGAATCGTGTCCCACGCAACCGTCGACCAATACGAGTTGCCGGAGGAATTCACCCTGAGCGTGCCTTGGGTTGAGAATGTGTTCTGGAAGCGCAGGCGCGGCCGCTCAGCGAGCGAGACATTTTGATTGTGATGGTATTCTCCGCCGAACATGTTGAACGTTCCTGTCTGATCGAAGTTGACCAGATAGCAGTAACCCGCGGTGCAGAGCGGGTTCGTGGTCGCTCCACAATAGTAGTGTTGCAGACGATTCTGAACCATCGTCGTGGTGTAGTGCCGAACACCGCTCTCCCCCTCGATCATCGACTTGGCGCAGCTCTCGTGCACGTTCCCGATGAGAAGAACGTCGTTCATGTTCTTACCGATCCAGATATCGGCCCGCGGAGTGCTCGCACCGAGAGTGCTGACAAAGGAGTCCGTCACGTAGCCTTCACCGTCATAGAATTCGATGCAGCGGTCCGTGCACGTAATGTTGCTGTTCTCGATCCGCTGGCTCGTCGTCTGCGCGCCGAATTGCCTGAACCCGACGGGTACGGATTTCGTGAAGATGTGTCGCCAAGACGTCTCCGAAACCTGGCCTCCGCAGCTGGGCGAGTTCCAATCCACACAGCCCAGCGGCCCGACCTGGATCCCCGTGTTGGTCAGTCGCTCGACGAGAATGTTCTCGAAAAGATTCTGCTGGCCGGTTGTGAAGTAGTCGCCCTCGGCGGTGGACTCGATCCCGATCGGGGCTTCATTGTTTCCGTCGATCGAGAAATCACTGAACGACGAGAACGAAACGCCCTGCAGCCGCAGGACCGGTCGGATCATCCCGGTGCCTGGCTCAACCCGTAGTGTCGTACCGGCCAAATGGACATCGGTTGACGGGTTTCCGGAATTCGTGCGGAAGCCGTTGCCGTGTCCGCGGAACACCAACCCATTCTTCGCCCCCGTACAAGAGCCCGACTGCGTCAGTTTGGTTCCGATTTCGATCGATTGCGTGATCCGGACGACGCCGCGGGGCAGGATGATCGTGCAGCCCTGGGAGGAGTAGCCACATCCGCAGGCGTCCACCGCCTCCTGGATTCCGCCGGTACCGCTCGCGCTCGACCAAGGGTTCGCTCCGCTTCCATCGCCCCCCGTCGCGTAATCACGCGCGTAGAAAATCTGGGCTGCGCCCGCTTGCGCGTGCGCGATCTCGACTGCGAAAAACAAAATGAACAGGCCCAGGCTGGCTAGCGCCAAGCCTCGCAGATTCTTCATGACGAACTCCTCGAGAGTGAATGGGATCTGACCCGAATACCAACGAAATTGAGGGATCCGACAGCCCCCACATCTTCCGTTGAGATTCGGCCTGACTGGGTTCCGCGATTTTTCGTGGATTTTTCTCCAGCACCTTGAGGCGGCCCCGGAGCTGCTTGAGCGCGTCCTAGGGCGCGGAACATCCCCGACGACCCGCGCTAACGGAGCGCCTGGGAAAACGTCGAGCCCGCACGCCGGTACGACGCGAGGTCAGCTTCAGCAAGTTCGAAACGCACCCGATCGGGATAGTCGTGACGTCGGCCCGGGTCCTTCTTCGCGAACACGAAGCAATCGCAGGCGGGGAACTCGGATGAGACGGCGTCGCTCAAGTGGGTACTGAAGGTCGCGTTGCCGCGTTCGCCATCGAAAAAGATCCGTCGCTCGTAGGATTGTGCGGCAGCACTAATTGTGCTTGATAATCGAGAGCCTGGCTGAAGCTCAGGTAGATGGCGAATTCGTCATGTCGTTCAGCCGCGTCTGTTGCAGGTGCTCCGTCACCGTCCTATCATCGCGCATGTGCCGTGGCAACATTTGAAAAGTCTGTTCATGAATGGATTCGTCACGAACCTGGAACAAGCCACGCAGTGAGGCAAAGCGCGAGCTGAAGTCGCGTTTCGAGTCTCACAGGCTTGTGAATCGTATCGTTGGGATCGAAACGGTCGACCAGATGACCGAGCCGCAGCTCGCGGCGCGAGTGCGCCAGTGATACTCCGGCAGGAGACCCTTGAGATTTTCAGCAGGAGCAAGGGGCCGACATGATCAAGAAGTTCCTGATCCAAGATGATGGGCTGGTGCCGGTGGAATCAGGCGAGGCTCCGATCCTGGCCTTCATCGATCCCACCGCCGAGGAACGCGAGGCCCTGCGCAGGACGTACAAGATCGACGACCACACGTTGTCTTCCACTCTCGACCCGGACGAGCTCTCGCGAGTCGAGACGCATCCGGATCACCTGTTCGTCATCTGGAAGCGACCTAGAGACTACTCGGCAACAGACACGAGTTCCTTCAATGTCGGGTCGATGGGGTTCTTCCTGTACTCGGATCGGTTGTGGATCATTGCGACTGACGACATCCAGCCAGACGACACGCCGAAAACGCGGCCGATGCGCACTGCGCAAGATGCCATGCTGGCGATCATGCATCAAAGTGTTCACCACTACACGGAGCACCTGCGGGCGATAAAGAAAGTCGCGCGCGAATTGCAAGAACAAATCAACCAGTCGATGGAGAATCGACACCTAATCCAGATGTTCAACCTGAGCGAGAGTCTCGTCTACTACCTCAACGCGGTCGATTCGAACCGCGCGGTGCTGACCCGATTGCGCGACCATGCCCCAGAGCTCGGCTTGACTGCCGACGTGATCCCGTTCATCGACGACCTCGCCATCGAGAGCAACCAGTGCTACAAGCAGGCAGAGATCTACTCGACGATTCTCTCCGGGCTGATGGATGCGCGCGGCAGCATCGTCAACAACAACATGAACGTGCTTCTGAAAAACCTCACGGTGATCAACGTGGTCTTTCTGCCCCTCGGCCTGATTGCGGGCATCGGCGGCATGTCGGAGTTCGGGAAGATCACGCAGGGCATCGATTGGCGGATCGCTTATGGACTGCTCCTCGTCACGATGGTGATTCTGGGGTGGCTGACGGCGCTGCTCCTAAAGCGCGTGAAGTCCGGCGCCAAAGCGACCGGAGCGGCGCGTCGCTGACGGCGGGACTCTATCTGAGTCGCAGGACTTCGAGGTTGTCGGTGGTGGTTTCCATGACCGGATCAGTCCCCGTTGCGGGAGTACCGGCGCGAGGCCAGAAAGCCGATGAGCGCTCCGACCCCAAGCGCGATGCCGATGGCTTGATAAGGATGCTCATGCACGGCCTCGTCCGCCGATTTGGCGCCTTCGACCGCCTTCTCGCGAACGCGACCATAGATTTCCTTACCGCTTTCCAGCGCCGCAGCGAGGCGCTTGCGAGCGTCCCCGACTTTGTCTCCGGCCACGTCGGCGGTGGCGGTCATCAACGCCCGCGCGTCTTCGGCCAGTTGGTGCATGTCATTGCTGATTGCTTGAGTCTGTTTGTTCATAGTGTCTTCTTTCTCAATTTGTTGGCGTTTGTCAGCGGCAACTGTTCCGCATCGGCGAGATGGGCTGCGTCTGGCGAGCTGGCCCCATGCGAGATCGAGTTGCTGCCGCCAAACGGGTTGGGCACGGTTTCCTTTTCACGACACTACAATGCACCGTCTGACCGGGGGCAAGCTATGGGGTGTTACCCTACCGGAGACTTGTGAATCGCGGCGACTGCGGCCCAACAAAGCGCTGCAGCGGTCGGTCTCGCGTGTCACGGTCTCCACTAGGAAGCGAAAAAGCCGCACGACGCGATCCCGCAGCTGATGCTGAGCGTGGTTGCCCAGCATGATCACTGACATGGAGGTGGGAGTCCTTAGGCGAGCAGGCACGTTACCGCGAAGCTCTTGCGAGCCAGCGCCGTGAGCGCAAATCCGGCAGTCGTGCGGAGAAGGCCAGTGATCTTGCCTCGGGAGATCTCGCCTCGTTCCCGAAAGGGCGACGTCGCGCGAGCGGCGGAGCGAGAAGTCAGCAGAGGCCGTAATAGCCGCGCTGCCGCGCGGAGAAGGGCCGAACGAGGAAGCCCCGACAGCGGGTTGCGGAGTCGTGCGCTCGGGCACGAGCCGTCTGATGGAAGATCTCGTCGAGCGAGAGAACCTGAAGGCGGCATTGAGGCGGCAGCAAGCGTACTCTCGGGATCCCCACCGTGCTCGACCGGTTCATCCAGCAGGCGATACTTCAAGTCCTGGAGCCTCGATTCGATCCGAGCTTTTCGGAGCCCAGCTACGGTTTCCGCCTTGGCCGCAGCGCCAAGCAAGCGATTGCGAAGGCGCAGCGGTATATCGAGGAAGGACGCCGCGGCGTCGTCGTCGACGTGGATCTAGAGAAGTTCTTCGATCGCGTCAATCACGATGTGTTGATGGGGAGGCTGGCCAACGGATCGAGGACAAACGGGTGCTGAGACTGATTCGGCGCTACCTTGAGGCGGGCGTGATGGCCCACGGCGTAGTGATAGAGCGGCACGAGGGGACGCCCCAGTGTGGCCCGTTGTCGCCGTTGCTCTTTCGGCATCTGGATGAGTGGATCCGACACCGGCTGAGGCAGATCCACCTGAAGCACTGGAAGACGGCCAAGCAAGCCCATGCGGTTCACGTCGTGCTGACGAAGGAGTACTTCGACGGGCTGGGCGTTCCCCGGCTCGCGACGTGACCTCAACTCCCCGAACCGCCGGATGCAGACCCGCATGTCCGGCGGTGTGGGAGGGGTCGAAAGACAACTTTCCCGATTAGGCTTTCCATCACACAAGGAGAAACCGTGCTTCCGCAATACAAGAAATCGACAAACATCGAGGTAGGCCTTGGCATCGTCGCGCAAGTCATCGGGCAGATCTTAACCAGCAACGGAAACGGAATTGTTGGCTCCATCATCCTGCTCGCGGGACTCGCCGCATTGATTTGAGGCTGTGGTCAGTACGCAAAGGCAAAAAGTTTCTCAGCCTGGTTCGGTGCCTTGGGTTTGCTCAGCATCATTGGGTTGGTGGCGCTTGTTCTTTTTCCGGATCGGCACAAGAATGTTCCGGAAAAAGCCTAACTATTCGTTCCAGCGGAGCGCCTCCGGCGGCCGCTGAACTCAAGCGTGTGGGGCAACAGAAGAGATGTTTCCGAGAATCAACCCGAGAACGCTGCTGTCCCTGAGCGTCGCCTTGCTGAACGCAGGGTGCATTGTCATTCTCCGCGATTCGTCGCCCGAGCACCAGCGTCTTGAGACGGATGTAGAGATCGCGAGACGGGCTATGGCCGAGGTCCGTGTGATCTCGACGGCGTTCGAATCTTTCGCGGTGGACTCGAACAGGTATCCCGGTGGCGACCGCGATTCGCCCGAGACCACCGTTGGCGACTTCCAGCTCCACCGCGTTTCGGTGCTCTCGGGCGAGTTGAAGGCGTACGCCAGGTCGCTGCCGCGGGTAGACCCGTGGGAAAGTCCGTACCTCTTTTGGTCGGATGGCCAGCGCTACGTTGTCCTATGCTTGGGCGCCGACGGAGTCGTAACGCACCGACCAAGGCTGCTACGCCTTCTTGAGTCCATCGCGGCGGGACAGGAAGCAGAACCCACCCGTTCGTCTTGCCTGGAGGACGAGATCGTGTTCGGCAACGGCGCGGCCATATCGTGGCCTAGCGATCCCATCCGGCGCTGCGACCGTCACGCCAAGGACCAGGCTGGGCCCCCTAACCCGCGGGTGAACCTGCCGGTCCGCCCCGCAGGTTACCCACACCGTCTAGGCGGGCACAGACGAGGCGAGCGACAGCAGAGTTGGAAATCGTCACTGGACCGATCATCGATTTCACGACCAAGGAGAACTACGTCATGAACGAGGCAGAAAGAAACGCGGAAACCGTGCGACGCGGTTACGAAGCCTTCAACTCGGCCGACATGAAGACGCTCAACGAACTCTTCGACGACAACGCCTCGTGGCACACTCCGGGGCGAAGCTCCATCGCTGGCGACCGTAAAGGCCGCGATGCGGTCTTTGCCCAATTCGGTCGGTATGGAGGTGAAACGGGAGGGACCTTCAAAGCCACACTACTGCACGTGCTCAAGAGTGATGACGGCCGGGTGATCGGTGTTCATCGCAACATCGCCGAGCGGGGCGGCAAGCGTCTGGATGTTGGCTGCTGCATCGTCTTCGAGTTTAAGGACGGCCGGGTTATTGACGGTCGGGAGCACATCTACGATCTCTACGCGTGGGACGAGTTCTGGCGGTAGCCCCGCCGCCCAACGAATTGAAGCTTTTTGCCGCGCGCAGCCGCGGCAAATGGCAGTGTTGAACTCGATCCGCCGGTCACCCTTGGAGTCTCAATCGCGAAGTGAGATTCAGGGGCGGGTCTGGTGGACGCTCCGGTGCGATCTCTGAAGTTGATGCGAGTCGCAGAGCAGACGCCGGTTTGTGAAGGCGAGTCGACGATGCCGGGCGCTTTGCGTTGTGGGCGAGGTGAACCTCTGATCAAAGTAGTTGACGCCAGTCATTCGCCAGTGGCACGGTCGCGCCGGCATCGTCGGACACCACAGCGTCCACATCGGCGACCCCGCCCGTCAGAACGAAGAGACGATGGCGAACATCGCGGCGTTCCTCGACTCCGCCGGGGCGGACGGTACCGGCCGGCCGCTCGCGGAGCGCCTCGATTTGCTCCGGGTCTACGCGCGCTTTCCCGAGCAGATCGACGTCATCTCCCGCGCGGTCGAGCGCTGCACGTGTGACCCGGTACCGACGCCTTGGCTGCAGGCCGAGGTGTGCCGCCGGGATCTGCTGGTCGAGATCGAGGCGGTGGGTCGGGGCCCGGGCCGCCGGCCCCGGCCCCCCCCACCGCCCGGCAAAGGGGTGAAGTGAAAAAAGATAGGGGCCCCCCCCCACACCCGGTTGGGGGGCGGGCGCCAAGGATTGGGGGTGTAAGCCCCCCCCCCCCAAAAATGC
>JANNRU010000387.1:0-4897 GCA_031401755.1 Acidobacteriota bacterium
ATCGAGAAACCCGTCGCGGTACATCGCGTCGACGAGTGGGGCGTGGCCCATGCGCAACCCGAATCGCGCGCCGAGCAAGTACGGCACGCGGCTCATCGATTCGACGCCGGCCGCGACCACGACCTCCGCCTCTCCGAGGCGCACGGCGCGAGCCGCGGCGAGAATCGCCTGCAGGCCCGACAGACAGGCCTGATTGATCGTGAACGCGGTCCGTTCGACCGGTAGACCCGCGGCGATCGCGGCCTGGCGGGCGGGGTTGGGCCCGGCACCGGCCTGGCGCGCCTGCCCCAGTATCACCTGATCGACCTGGGTCGGTTCGAGTCCGCTTCGGCGGATGGCGGCCGCGATCGCGGCCGCGGCGAGCGTCGCCGGCTCGATCCCGGCTAAGCCGCCGCCGAAGCGTCCGATCGGCGTGCGCACGGGTCCGGCGATGAAGATTGCGGAATGGGCCATCTCGTTCAAGCAGTACACCTCGATCCGGGCGAACCCCGACCTTATATCACGGGGTCGCGGCCGTCCCGGGGGGATCCACGACCCGCAGCCGCAAACAATCTCCGATCGTCAGGCCAAGCGCTTCGCTCGCGCTGGCATCACGGCAGGCGATCTCGAGATATCCCGCCGAATTGAACAACAAGAATGGGTTTTCGTCCTGCGCATCGGCGTAGGTTTGCGCGGACCCGCGGACGATCTGTCCGGCAGCGAGCAACTCGAATCGTACGAGACTGCTAGTTTCGCCGACTGTCCAGACGAGGAGTTCCGTTGCGCGGAGGTCGAGGGTGACGTTACCGAATCGATCGATGTAGATGACGTGAACGTCGAACAGTCCCGGAGCGACCGTACGCGGCCCGGTTGGGTCGAGTGAAACGATGGACTCGACGCGCGGGCCCAGACTCGCGATCGGAATCCCGCGACAGACCCACGCTGCCACCGGTGCGAACAAGTCGCGGCCGTCGAAGGTCACCGAGGTTCCCGGTCGGCGCCAACGCTGGACATCGATCGCATGGATTCGTCGAACCGGGTCGTGACCGACGGCGCGAGACAACAGTCCGTTGTCCGGACCGATGAAGACGAATCTTCGAGTCTCGATCGCCAGCGCGCGACGTGGCGTCCCGACGCCCGGATCGACGACCGCGACGTGAACCGTGCCGTCTGGGAACGCGTCATGACACGTTTCGAGGAGGTAAGCGCCGGCGGCGACGGCCTGGGGCGGGACCTCGTGGGACAGATCGACGATCGTGCACTCGGGCGCGATCCGCAGCAGCGATCCTTTCATCTGTCCGACGTATCCGTCGGCACCTCCGAAATCGGTGAGCAGAGTCACGATTCTCGTCGAGGACACCCGAACCTCCCAAATTCCCCCCGTGGTTGACACGGTGGAGCACGACGGAAAGAATACGCGCGCATGTTCTTCCCGGCGCGTCGAGCCTTGGAGCGTCGGTCCTCCGGTCGCTGTTCCTGGATTTTTATGGCCGCCCTGCTCGCTGCCGCGACGATCGCGCTAGCCGAAACCCAACGGATGCCACCGCGGCTCGGCCTCGACGAGACCGAGGTGGCCGATGCGGCCACGCCGGATCCCGGTACCGTCCAGCCCATCGCAGTTCTCCGGGCCGAGCAGGAATCGATTGCTCTCGGCGATGGGATCTACGACTGGTCCGTGATTCTGTCCCGCATGGAAGCGCTACGGGAATCGGGATGGTCGGTCGTTGTCGCCTTGATACGAGGGACGGCGGCGCCTAGCGGGGAGGGAATCGAATCGTGGCTCGACTTCGTTCGTAGCGCGGTTCGCGTCACCGGCGAGCGCGCCACGGCGCTACAACTCGGCGAAGTTTTCGAGCCGACCGACGAGGCCGACGCCGCGGTACTCGCATTCGCGCTCAAGCAGGCCGCGATTGTGGCCCGGGCCGAGGCATCCCGCATGGGAATCGAGCTGACCCTGGTCACCGCCGGGGTTTCTGCGGCGCGTCGCGATCTGCTGCGCGACCTGTGGGAGCGTGACGTGACGCCCTACGTCGACGCAGTGGCGGTGGATTTCGAACTCGAGGACGATGCAGCGATCGAATCGGACGTGCAACAGATCGTGATCGACAGCCTGAGCCATCCACCGGCTCCCGCGCTCTGGGTCACCGTTCGTGGGCCGGGTCAGGAATCGACGAGCGTTGTCGGCGCCGCGGTGCGCGCACTGGCGGCCGGTGCGGCGGTGGCGATCGTGCGCGGACCGGCGGCCCAGGAGCGGGCGGCGGTCGTGGCGCGGATCGGGTCGGAGATCGCGCGCGGCTATTCTCCGGCACCCCCGGGTCAGTTCACGCTGGCTGATCCGCGCGAGCCGACCGCCTCCGCGGGCCGCGTGCTCGGACAGTTCGTCGACGCGACCGGCCGGCAGGTCCTGGTCGTCTACGAGGCGAGGGAATCGGCAGTCGACACGGACGCGTTGCTCATCGTCGGCGGCGCGGCGACCCTTCGTAATGCGAGGTCGATCGACCCGCGGGACGGCTCCACGAGTCGACTGCCAGCGATTCGCGCCGTGGGCCTTGCGGCGTTGAGCGTTCCGCGTGGCCGCGGTCCAATGCTCGTGCTGTGGGAGCGAGAGCTCCCGGGGCTCGGCGCTCTGCCGATCGAGACGCTGCCGGTCAGTGGCGTGCGCGCGTGGTCCGCCGAGGAGATCATCGCGCGCCACCAGCAGGTCGCGCAGGTGCAGGCCGATCGACTCGATCGCTGGACCGCCCGTGGACGAACGGACTTCCGCTACAAGCTCGGCGAGGCCGGAGCGACGATCGACGTGTCGATTGAGAATAACTATTTTTGGGAGCGTGGGCGCGAGTTGGAGTGGGAGCAGACCGACTACTTTGTCAACGGCAACCGATTGCGCTGGAAGTCGATTCCGGAGTTGCCACTGATCCAGCCCGAACGGGTGCTCACGCTCCCGCTCGATTTGACCCTCGACCGGACCTACACCTACCGGCTGGCCGGGGAAGATCGACTCGATGGGCGCGACAGCTGGATCCTCGAGTTTCGGCCGACCGATCCCGCTGCGCCCCAAAGCCTCTACCGCGGACGCGTCTGGATCGACAAAAACAGCTTCGTGCGACTGAAAGCGGCGGTGGTTCAAAGCGGACTGGAAGCACCGGTGCTGTCGAACGACGAGATCGACCTGTGGGTGGAGGTCCGGGGCCCGGATGGGGAAAATTACTGGATGTTGACGCGCGTCGAAGGGCAGCAGCTATGGAGCGCGCTGGGCCGGACGCTCGTCGTGCGCCGTGAAGTGCGATTGACCGACGTCGCGATCAACCCTCCTGTCGTGGATTTTGCGGCGGCGCGGGATCGCGCCTACGCCAGCAACAATCGGATGATTCGCGACACCGAAGCGGGACAGCGCTATCTGAACCGCGGTGAGGATGGCAGCCGAACGGTCGCCGAGGAGGCGGACACGAGCCAATGGTTCGCCGCCGCTGGAGCGTTTCGCGACGGCGCAAGCGACGGCGTCCAGCCACTCGCCGGCGTGAACTGGCTCGACTACGACCTCGGCGGGAAGAACATTCAGGCCAACCTGCTGTTTGCCGGTGTCGTCGCATTCGGCAATCTAACCAAGCCCGATCTATTCGGCGGTCGGGCCGAAGGGACAATCGAGGGGACCCTGCTGGGGATCAAGTTCAACGACAAGGTCTTTACCGGCGATGTCGAGGCGCTACCTGAACGCATCGACCAACGGACCCAACGCGTGGGCTTGCGTCTGGGGACCAGACTTGGCTCCTTCACCCGTCTGCATGTGGTCGGGGGCTTGGCGTTCCGCCAGTACTTCCAGGACGCCGACGCCAGGAGAGCACGCGCGCGTTACGACGGTATTCCTCCAGCGACGCTCGACTTCGTGCTGCCGGAGGATCACTGGGAGGTCGGGGTCGGCGCCGAGGTTGAGTTTCACCGGCGCGCATGGACGGTTCGCGGCAGTTTTCGCGACCTGCACCGATCGCGATGGGAGCCGTGGGGCCTGACCGACGGAACGACCCTCGGTCGCTACGACCCCACAAACGAAGCATTCGTTCCCGGTGAGCTGGAGCCAGCACGAAAGAGCTTCTCGCGCTGGAATCTGACCGGCTTCAAGGAATGGTACCTGCCGAAGTTCCAAAAGTTGCGCGCCGAGATCAGTCGCCTGGATGGCGCGGATCTGGACCGCTTCAGCCGCTACTCGTTCGGCATGTTCGGTGAAGATCGTCTGGACGGTTTTTCCGGGAGCGGCGTCCGGTTCGACGAGGGGTGGGTCGGCCGAGGGGGCTACTCCTTCAATATCCTCGAGATCCTGCGGGTCGACGCGACCGTCGCCCGGGCTCGGGTCCGCGACGAGTCGAGTTCCGCCAGCGCCCAGAGTTTCACCGGGGTCGGTATGTCCGTGAATACGGTCGGTCCCTGGAAGACGTTGATCGCGGCGAGTTGGGGCCATGCTCTGGACGCCGACGTCACTGAGTTGAAGGGCAAGGACGAGTTCTCGCTGCTGGTGCTCAAGTTGTTCTGAACACCGGGCTGCTTGCGCCGTCGCGACCGGCGCCGATACTACCCGGACGCGGCCCGGCCGCGCGGAAGGGATCCCAGGGTGAACATTCTCGGAATCAACGCCTACCATGGCGACTCGGCTGCGGCGCTGGTGTGTGACGGACGGCTCGTCGCGGCCATCGAAGAGGAGCGGATCCGCCGGGTCAAGCATTGGGCCGGCTTTCCGACCGAGGCGATCCGGTTCGTGCTCGACTACGCAGGCGTCCAAGCCGCGCAGATCGATCATGTTGCCATCGGACGGAATCCGTCGGCGCACCTGCACAAGAAAGTCCTCTTTTCCCTCCAGCGCCGGCCGTCATTCGGCGCGATCCGGGATCGTCTGGCGAACATGGGCAAGGTGATGGACCTGCGGCGC
>JANNRU010000388.1:0-2794 GCA_031401755.1 Acidobacteriota bacterium
GCGAGATCCCGCGCGTCGCTGGGTCCTTTTAGGTAGTTCAGTGCCATGCCGTAGACCCTCGCCTCGAATCGGCGGATCAGCGACTCCCAGGCCAGTTCGTCGCCCGCCCGACAGCGGGTCAGAAGTTCCCCAAGCTCGATCAACTCGCCCTCGCCCGCGCCCGGCACCAGCCCGGATCAGATTCCGCGTTCCCCTAGCATGACGCAAGCGCCCGGCCCTCGGTTCGTTATTCGGGAGGACTTCTGTAGAATCGGGCCCAGCAATAGGGGATGGCCCGATGACCCAGGCTGCCCGCCGGCAATGCGGCCCGTTGGCTCGGGGCTAATTCGAGAGTCGTTCCCACGCGATCGGCCGGACTCGCGCACGGGTCGTCGACGGAGCCGAACCGGGCCCGAACGGCGGCACTCGCGAAAATCCGACGCACCGTCGCACGCACACGTCCGCCGAGTGGCGCTCGCTAGTCACCTCGGCCCGGTTCCACTCGATTCGGCTCTTCGGGCTCGGATGCCGAGCTTCGATTCTGTCGGTACAAGATCGTCGCGCGCGCGGGTTTGACCGCCAGCAGACGCTAGGGCGCCGCCAGGATCCTTGGGCTACCTTTGTGGGATTTTGCTGGAGTCGCGTGGAATGATGGAACTCGCATTGGCGATCTCCGTTCTGACCGGAACATTCCTCGTCGCGGCTGCGGCTTGTCGGCGTGGCGGTGTCGTTCGCTTCAGGTTGATCTCCGGTTCGATCGTCGCCATCGCCACCTTCGGAATCGCCGCGACCCAACTGTACCGACCCCCGCTCGAGGAAGCCGACGTTCTCGACCGCCCGATCGAGGTCGAGCCGGAAGGGTACGTTTCGAGTGACCGCTGTCAGGCTTGCCATCCGGGCAAGTACGCTACCTGGAAAGCCTCCTATCACAGTTCGATGACCCAGGTGGCGACACGCGAGTCGGTCGTGGGCGACTTCGACAACCGCTCGCTGCGGCACGGTAGCGAGACCTTTTTCCTGTCGCGCGAGGGCGACGAGTTCTGGGTCGAGATGCCCGACATCGACGGGGTCGATCCCCGGTCGGGAGGTCGCCGGGTCCGACGCAAGATCGTCCTGACGACCGGTTCTCACCATATGCAGGCCTACTGGTACAACGCTGGAAACACGCGAGTCCTCGGGCTGCTTCCGTTCGTCTTCGACATCGAGCTGCGCCGGTGGTATCCGCGTCGGGCGTCGTTTGTGATGCCGCCGCTGGATGAGCCGGAATCCGAAGTCGGTCGATGGAACAAGGTCTGCCTGGAGTGCCACGTGACGCAGGGCCGTCTGCGTCCGGTGGAAATTGCCGGTGTCGGCGGTCACGATTCCCAGGTCGCGGAGTTCGGCATCGCCTGCGAGTCCTGCCACGGCCCGGCCGAATCGCATGTAATTACCCACCAGAATCCGCTGACCCGCTACTCTGCGCGGGCCGACGATCGGCCCCAGGAACAGATCGTCAACCCCAAACGACTCTCTCACGAACGCAGCACCGAGGTCTGTGGTCAGTGCCATTCGACGTCGATCTGGACCACGCAGGACGCGATCGACGATTTCATGGAGAACGGATTCCGCTACCGCCCCGGCGATCGTCTCGCCGATACGAAAGCGATCGTTCGGGGCAAGACGGAGTGGAACACGCCGGCGGTGCAGGCCGTCCTCAGCTTCCAGAAGGAGTTCGTTCCCAACACCTTCTGGCGGGACGGAATGAACCGCGTCTCCGGTCGAGAGTACAACGGCTTGCTCGAGACACCCTGTTTTGAGCGCGGTGAGATGAGCTGTCTGTCTTGTCATCAAATGCATCCGTCCGCGGACGACGCGCGCCCGCTCGCAGAATGGGCCGATGACCAACTGGGACTCGGCATGCGCAGTAACCTCGCCTGCACGCAGTGTCACGGCGAGTTTACCGAAGCGGTTGCCGCGGCCGCCCACGCGCATCACGAGCCCGAGTCGAACGGTTCTCTGTGCTACAACTGCCACATGCCTCACACGACCTACGGATTGCTCAAGGCGATTCGTAGCCATCAGATCGACAGTCCGTCGATAGCGACAAGCGTCGAGACCGGGAGGCCCAACGCCTGCAACCAGTGCCACCTGGATCGCTCGCTGGCTTGGACTGCCGAACGGCTCGAGCAGTGGTACGGCCTGCCGTCACCACCGTTGTCCCGCGAGATGCGGGAGGTCGCCGCGATTCCGCTGATGGCGTTGCAGGGTGACGCCGGGCAACGCGCCCTCGCCGCGTGGTCGTTGGGTTGGCCGCCCGCGCTCGCCGCGTCCGGGCAGAATTGGCAGGGACTGTATCTCGGCGTGCTGCTGGGCGACCCCTACCCCGCGGTACGGCGAGTGGCCTACCGCTCGCTGCGCGGGCAACCAGGCTTCGCCGACTTCGAATACGACCCGATGGCGCCAGCAGCGAAGCTCTACGAGTCCGCGAACGCGGCGGTGGAACGCTGGATGCGCGAGCGAACGGGCGATCCATCGGGTCGACGCCCGTCGATCCTCATCGATGCCAGGGGGCCGCGGATGGATGTCGTGCTGCAACTGCTGCAAGACCGGGACGACCGACCGGTGACGTTCGCCGAGTGAGCGCCGCGCACGTCGATCCGTCCCGGCTGGACCGAGCGCCAGACTTGGTCCGGCGCCATCTCCTCGCCGGATGGTCCAT
Source organism: Acidobacteriota bacterium (assembly GCA_031401755.1). Classification (GTDB taxonomy): domain Bacteria; phylum Acidobacteriota; class Polarisedimenticolia; order Polarisedimenticolales; family Polarisedimenticolaceae; genus JANNRU01. Next base: position 2,678 of record JANNRU010000388.1, read on the forward strand.
GCTGCTGGCGTTCCTGACTCTCGGTCTAGCTCTCGAGGCCCTGCACGGGTTCAAGATCGGTTGGTACGTCGACGTCGACAACGAAATCCGGCGGTTGATGTGGACGCTGGCCCACGC
>JANNRU010000389.1:0-1519 GCA_031401755.1 Acidobacteriota bacterium
CCGGCCGCATCTCCGGCCAGGTGCTGGACGACGGTGGCCAGGCGCTGCCAGGGGTCTCGGTCGAGGCGAAGAACCGAGGGACCGGTCTCTCGCTGAATCAGGTGACCGACACCAGAGGGCTCTACCGGATCGTGAACGTCCCCGTCGGCGCCTACGACCTCAAGGCCCAGCTCTCCGGCTTCCAGGCGCAGTCCCGCCAGAACGTCACGGTGACGCTCGGCGGAGCCGTCAGCATCGACTTCAAGATGGGTCTGGCGAGCGTGGCCGAGGCGGTCACCGTGACCGCCGAGATCCCGACGGTCGAGACCACCCAGACGTCGTCGCAGGCGACGGTCGACAACAACGCGATCAAGTCGCTCCCGATCAGCGGCCGGAATTTCACGGACTTCGTCTACTTGACGCCGAACGCCGTGAAGAGCGACTCGCGCGGCTACGTGTCGATCGCCGGCGCCCGCGGCATCAACAGCTCGATCACCCTGGACGGCGTCGACTTCAACAACGCCTTCTTCGGCGGGGCGACCGGTCAGGCCGAGGGGCGTTCCGCCCGCCAGGTCTCGCAGGAGTCAGTCCAGGAGTTCCAGGTCATCCAGAACGGTGCGTCCGTGGAGTTCGGCCGCTCGGGCGGCGGCTTCATCAACGTCGTGACCAAGAGCGGCACGAACGACTTCCACGGCTCGGGCTTCTTCTACACGCGGCCCCAGTCCCTGGTGGCCAACTTCGCCAACGGGGCCGAGCCGCGCGACCAGAAGACCAACCAGTACGGCGCTTCCGTCGGCGGACGCTTCATCCCCGACAGGCTCTTCTTCTTCGCTTCGGGCGAGATCCAGCGCCAATCGACCACCCAATCGGTGGATTCGCGCCTCACCGCGGCCGGGGACCCGGAGCTCGCCGCCAAGTACCCGCGGTTCATCTCCGAGCCTCTCTACTCGTACACCCAGGACGACGAGATCCTGTTCGGCCGCTTCGATTTCCAGGTGAACGATCACCACCGGGTGACCCTCCGCGACAACTACCTGAACTACAACGGCATCAGCGCGACCCGCGTCGGGTCGCAGTTCAGCTCGACTTACAACGGGATCGAGAAAGACAAGTCGAACGCGGTCGTTCTCCAGTGGAAAGGCAGCTTCGGCATCAACCACCAGAACGACCTGAACCTACAGTACGTCAAGGAAGACCAGCCCCGAGCCGACGCTTCGCCGGACCTCACCGAGATCCAGTACGTCGGCAGCACACGCCTCGGGGGCGTTGCCTTCCTCCCGATCGAGGCCGAGCAGGACCGAAAGACCATCTCCGACTCCCTGACTTTCCTCACCGGAGCCCACGCCGCCAAGCTGGGCTTCGAGTACAACACCACGAACATGAACCAGATCTTCAAGGGAAACTGGCGCGGGATCTTCGTCTTCAACGGCACGGACGCCGAACGGAGGACGAAGCTCCTCGCCGGGAACTGGGATTCCTACCGCCAGTTCCTCGGCCTCAGCGGGCGGACCGCGGACGAGGCCGGCCGATTCGACAAGGC
>JANNRU010000390.1:0-4835 GCA_031401755.1 Acidobacteriota bacterium
GGGCGATGTCGCCCTCCATGCTGAAGACCCCGTCACTGATAATGAAACGGGTCCGCGCCGAAGCAGAGTCGCGCAGCGCGCGCTCAAGATCGCCCATGTCTGAGTGCGCGAATACTCTGCGTTGCGCCTTGCACAATCGAATCCCGTCGATGATACTCGCGTGATTCAACGCGTCGCTGATCACAACGTCGCGTTCGTCGAGCACGGTCGGCATCAGGCCTTCGTTCGCATTCCAGCAAGAGACATAGCTCAGAGCCGCAGGCGTTCCGACGAACCGGGCGAGCGCCTGTTCCAACTCGCGATGGATCGTAAACGTCCCGCAAATGAACCGGACCGACGCGGTCCCGGCGCCGAATCGATCGAGTCCCTCGTGCCCGGCGCGAACGACCTCGGGAGCATCACACAGTCCGAGATAGTTGTTCGATGACAAGATCACGACCTCGCCACGCCCCTCCATTTTGGCTCGCGGCGCTTGCGGCGTCTCCAGGTGATTGAGCTGTTTGTAAACGCCGTCGCGTCGGAATGACTCCAGTTCGGCGTGCAGACGACTCGAGAACCCCTCGTTCATGGACTCCCCCTTGGCCCGGTAGCCGTTCTTGATTCGTCGGACGACGAAGAAGCCACTATTCTAGAGGCGCCCCGGATCGGCGCTAGCCGACGGGAGCCGTCATGAAGGAGTCGCGCGCGTGGATAAACCCCAGAAGACCCGAGGCCAATTGACGGTCAAGGTTCCCGACAGCGTCCTCGGAGGCGCCTACGCGAATCAGATGATCGTCAATCACACTCGCGAGGAGTTCGTCCTGGACTTCGTCGCGCTCTTTCCGCCGACGGGCGTCGTGAACGCTCGCGTCGTCGTCAGCCCCGGCCATTTGAAGCGGATGATTCGGGCGCTTCACGAGGGGCTGTCGCACTACGAGCAACGGTTCGGACAGATCGTCGAGGCCAGCGCGCCGGCGCCGGGAACGCTGCAGAACTGAGCGGCAAGACGGGCTAAAAGTCAGCGTCCGAGTTGCGCCAGCATGTGGCCGATTTCGGGCAAGATCAGTCGGCTGAGGGCTAACTCTACCGCGCGCGGCGAGCCGGGCAGGACGAAAATCGGCACGTTCTCCGCGACCCCAGCGGTGGCTCGGCTGAGAATTGCCGTGGAACCGATCTCGGCAAACGAAAGTGCTCGAAAGATCTCGCCGAATCCCGGAAGCCGGAGCCGCATCATCGGTTCAAGGGCCTCGATCGTTCGGTCGCGAGGGGCCACCCCGGTGCCACCCGTGGTGACGACCACATCGATCGGCGGCTCGGCGAGCCACCGACCGACGACGGCCTGGATCCGGGCTTCGTCATCCCGAACGATTTGTTGCGCCACCACGCCATGTCCGGCGGCCTCGACCAGCCGACGGGCGACCGCGCCCGAGCGATCGTCGGCGACACTGCGTGTATCGCTGATCGTCAGCAGCGCAAATTCCGCGCGCCTTCCCGAGGGCTCGTGGTGCACAATTCCGCTCAACTGCTCGCTAACTCTTCGAGCCAGCGGACCAGCGTTGCCACTCCGGCCCCGGTCCCGCCGGCTGTCGAATCCGGACTCTCCTTTTCGCTGAATGCCGGCCCGGCAATATCGAGGTGGGCCCAGGCGACATTCCGCGGGACGAACTCGCCTAGGAACAGCGCAGCGGTGATCGCCCCGCCCCAACGACCCCCGACGTTGCACAGGTCGGCGGGCCCCTTCTGCAACAGCTCCAAGTACTCGTCGTAGAGCGGTAGCGGCCAGAGTTTCTCGCCCCCCGCGGCTGCCGCGGCGAGGAGTTGATCGCGAAGCGCATCGCTCCTTGAAAAAAGCCCACTCGCCCGGGTTCCGAGCGCCACCACAACCGCGCCGGTCAGCGTGGCGATGTCGACTAGATAGGTCGGAGCCAGCTGATCCGCGGCCCAGGCGAGAAGATCGCAGAGGACCAGCCGGCCTTCGGCGTCGGTATCCCCGACCTCGACCGTCTTACCCGCGTAGGTGTCGAGGATATCCCCGGGCTTGTACGCTGCCCCACCGGTCATGTTCTCGACCAGACCAAGCACGCCGTGCACCTCGAACGGATAACGCAGATCCCGCAGCGTGGTCATCGTCGCCAGTACCGCGGCCGCTCCGGACATATCTCCTTTCATATGCAGCATCGAGGCGCCGGGCTTCAGATTGAGGCCACCCGAATCGAAGGTCACACCCTTGCCAACGAGCACGACTCGTGGATCCTTCGCCCGGTGTCGCGCGGGGCGGTGTTTCAAGTGGACCACTTGGGCCGGACTTCGACTGCCTCGGGCCACCGCGAGAAGCGCGTGCATGCCGAGTTTCTCAAGCTTCTCGGGTGCGAGTATCCGGCAGTTCAAGCCGAACTCGCGGGCCACCTTCGCCGCGACACGCGCGAGAGCGGACGGGTCGAGGCGCGACGGCGCCTCGTTGACCAGATCGCGGGCAAAGCAGGTCGCACGAGCGGTTGCGACACCGCGATCGACGGCCGGCCGCATCGCGGTGCCATCACCATTCGCCGCGATCGTGATGCTCTGCAAGCGTACCGGACGTCGCGCAGGATCGTGCAAATAACGGTCGAATTGGTAGGCCCCCAGCAACGCGCCCTCCGCCGCGGCCCGCGTGAACTCGGTCCGCACGGAACTCGGCGTCTCTGGCAGACACAGCCCCAGCCGTCGCGCGGAATGACTGCTCGCCGTCCGGGCGGCGCGGATGCAGCCGAGCCGGATCGACTCGAAACGGGAGCCACCGGATTCAGGTCCCAGTCCGATGACCGCGTAGCGGCGCGTGCGCGAGTCGTCCGTTAAGTTCCAAAGCAGGATGTCGCTGCGGCGCCCCTTGAACCCGTCGGCGACCATCGCTGCGCCAAGCGCGGCCCTCAGCCGGGCGTCGGGAATCGCGCGCGGGGCGGGATCCCCCTCGTGAGCGAAACAGACGGCGAGATCGACGTCCAACTGACCCAGGTGTTTACCACTGAGCCCCACTCGCATTCTCGACTCCGTCGGTCTCCCATCCGCGACGCGCGGTGGAAAGTTCCGGGATTCAATCTGGACAAGTCCGCAGGAAGTTAAGGGCCGCAGCCGAGCTCAGCGACTAGGAGCGCAACCGCGCGGTACAGTTCCTCCAACGCACCCGAATTATCGAGCAGTCGATCCGCCATCTCGAGTGTCGCACGAAGTTGCTGGGCGGCGGGGTCAGCGCTGTTCTCATCGAGCTCCCGTCGCTCAAATTCCGAAAGCGACGTCGGATCGCCGGGGCGCGAACGCCCGAGCGATCGGGCGAAGCGAAGCTCGACCGGGGCGCGAATGCCGACCAGCACGAAGTGGTCCGCCTCACGGAGCGCTTCAACCTCGGCCGGGTTGCGGATCGAGTCGACGACATCGCGTGAGCCGAGTCTGGGGAGAATCCGGCGGGCCAACACGTCCGCTCCGTGCTCCCGCCGAAGATCGTTTCCGACTCGGATCAAATCCTTTCGGCCCGCCGACAAGCCCAGCCGTGTCGCCTCTTCGCGAACGATATCGGAGAGCGAGTGCACGACGAAACCGCGTTGTCGAAGCCGGGCGGCAACCTCGCCCTTCCCGGAAGCGTTCGGTCCGGTCAGGCCGACCACACAGCTCAAGAACGACGACTCGAGATGCCCGTCATTCCTCGTCGGGATCGGTCGGAGGTGGCGTGCCCGAGTCTTCCTGGGGTGGCGGTTCGGAAGCGGAGGCGTCGCGGGCCGCCAGCCCGATCACGCGCGGCCGCTTGCCCGTTCCGGGTGGGGTCGTGCTGCCGATCGTGTTCCGCGATCCGATACGTGAGGTCCCCAGAATCCCGTTCTGTTTCGAAGTTATCATCGGCGAAGATAGGACTTCGCGAGAGCCCGTGTGCGCTATCTTGCCCTTCGCTCCGCCCTGCCCGCGAAACGGTTTGTAGACGGCCATGCCATTGTCGTCGGAGTCGATCGGGGGTGGCGCGGCATCGGCCTCAAGATCCGGTCGCTCGTCTCGCGAGTAGCGGATGGGAGCACGTCCCGCGACACTGTAGTCACCGGTCACCGTGTTGCCGCCGTCGAGGACGCGATTTGCGCGTGTCTTGCCCGATGGGTCGACGAAGACGTCCTTGCCCGCACGCTCGATCCGCTCGATCATCTCGACCGGGAATGCGATCGCTCCAGAATTGAGGTCGACGTGGACCGTCGCGCCGTCGACGCGATGCCCACGAACGGGCATCGTGGTTCCGTTCTTGAAGTACAGAATCTCATCGGCCGACGCGGTCCATGCGGCGGCGACCGAGATGAGGATTAGGCCAACCATTTTTCGCACTCTCGTCGCCCTCCGTTTCACCCAGCGGGAGCTGAGAGTGTACCCCCGGGACAGGGGTTCTGACAACCGGAACCGCGGAAATCCGGGGATATCCAGGGTCTAACTTGTGGCGACCACGCCGGGGCGACGGTAAGCTCTCCCGGAGTTCATGCCCCTTGGAGAATCGCACATGAGAAAGTTCGCCACGGCTGTCGGTTTGATTGGAGTGCTCCTTCTCCGCGGCATCGACGAAGCCCGGGCGGACGAGGAATTCGAGCCACCCGAGGAACCGGCGAAAATCGTCGTGCACGTCCTCGACGAGACCTACCCCGCGGGAGGAAAGGTAACCCTTCAGGTGGGCCTGCAGCCGATCGAGGGGGTCAAAATCAACCGCTACCCAAAGGTTCGCATACGAATCGGCGAGCAGGACGGAGTGGTCGCGCCCAAGAACGTAGAGATCGGCGATGCGACTCCGCCTCCGCCCGGCAAGGAGGGGAACAACTACTTCGCCAGTTTCGAACCGGCCCAACTCGAGTTTGACC
>JANNRU010000391.1:0-19381 GCA_031401755.1 Acidobacteriota bacterium
GGGGCTTCGATACCAAGCAGACAGCGAGCGAGTCCGGGTCGCTGGCCTTCGCCATCGGCCCGCCGATCTTCACCGGGGTCGGTGACGGTTATGTCGGCGATACCGGCAATCGGCTCGGCGCCGAGACGAAGATTGAGGCCGGCACGCTGGACGCCGGTTGGGCCCGCGCGCAGGAGGTCTCGGACAACTTCGAGATGGAATGGTCCCTCGGTCTGCGGGTCGCCACCTATGAAGAGACGCATGCTGCCCTTTACGAGGACGGGATCTACGATTTTGCGGCCGTAAAACGGATCGAGGGGGACATGGTCGGGGCTCGCGCCGGGGCGCGGGGCCGCTACCGTTTCGGCGCGTTTTCGGTAACGGCGGGGATCGCCTTGGCCCTGCTCGACGGCGAGATAGAGTCGACCTCCGGGCTCACGCCGAGTCCGCTCGCGTTCGTCCCGAGCTCCGGCGGCGTGACCGACGACAGTCGCAGCGGCTCCACGCGAGAACTTGATATCGCCTTGACCTGGCACCTCGCCGGTGACCGGGCGCGGGTCTGGGTCGGTTGGGAGCAGGCCGAGTGGAACGAGATCGCCGCCGACCTTGCCCGTAATTTTCCGGGAAGCGCGACGAACTTGCGAGACCGGGACAGCGTGGTCTTCTCGGGTTTCAAACTCGGCGGGCGGTTCGTGTTTTGACGCGATCGGCGGCGGTTTGACTTGTTTCCGGGGCTCCCGTATATAGTGAATGGGCTTCTTGCGCCTTACGGAGGGTCGGTCATGAGCGGTTCTGCGAATCCGAGAGGGGTCCGGATCCTCCTCGCGCTGCTTTGCGCGGCGCTTCCGGTGTTTGCGGGCGGCGATCTGCCCTTCGTGTGCGTCTCGACGGTGGGCGCCGACACGCCGACGTGCGGGACCCCGCAGCCGGGCAACCCGCCGTCCTGTACCACGCCCTCCAGCGCCTGCCTTTCGATCCAATACGCCTATCTCAATCGCGTTACGGCAAACGGCGAGATTCGCGTCCTCCCGGGAACCTACTTCGGGTGCACCGACGCCTCGGCGTTCGCGTTCGACCCGGCATCGGTCAAGCCCGTCAGTATCCGCGCCAATGCCTGGGTCGCGGGTGCCGACAACACGGCGACGACGCTCCAGGCCGGCGCCACCTGCAACGGGGCGAGCTCGGATCCCCGGCCCGTCGTCACCCTCGGCGGCAACGGCGCCGCGATCGAGGGGTTCACGATCTCCGACGGCGGCGAAGGCGGGGTCGTCGGCCTCGGCGGGGTCGCGATCACGAATAACATGATCACCGGCAACTCGGCCTCCTCCGGCGCCGGGATTTACGCCTACACCTACAACTGTTACTACGGCGATACGACGACGACGATCTCCGGAAATGACATCCAGTTCAACGCGGCCGCCGGCAACGACGGGGGCGGTGTTTACGTATTGGCACGCGGCACCGTCGAAGACGCCGCTTGCTTCGCCGGAAACTCCACGGTCACCGTGGATTCCAACCTGGTGGCCAACAATTTTCTCGACGGGAATTTCGGCGGTGGAATCTCGGTTTTCTCGGATACGTTCGCCGGCGCTTCAGCCCATGTCGCGGTGACCTCGAATGACATCATCGCCAACACGATGAACCTGGCCCTCGGCGGCTTTGGCGGCGGCCTCTGGGCCAGTACCTACGGCTTCGGCTCCGAGTTGATCGAGATCACCGGCAACTCGGTGCTCTACAACCAAGCCGGTGGTGATGGCGGCGGAGTCTCGGCCTGGGTCAACTCAGCCGGCTCGGGGCCTCACCGGGTCCTGGTCGAAGATAACGACGTATCGTTCAATACGGCCGAGGCCAACGGCGGCGGCCTGGACCTGTTCATGCTCGTCCAGGATCTTGCGGGCCCGTCCCACGCAACTCTCGAAGCGCTCGTCAATCGCGTGGAGGGCAACGACGCCGCGACCACGGGGAGCCTGTCGGTGGGCGGCGGCGGCATCCTGGCCACGGTCTCCACCGTTCGAACGGATGAAGGCCAGACGAGCTTTTCGATTGCCGGTAACGAGATTCTCGACAATTCCTCGCGGTTTCGCGGCGGCGGCATGTCGATCTTCGCCGTGGCCGACGCGGATGCCGACGATGCCGGGCAGAACCCGCCCCCCAGCCCGACAACGGCGAGCGTCACCACATCGAACAACATGATCGTCGCGAACCAAACCACCGATGGCGCGACAAGTTCCCAAGGTGGCGGCGTCTTCGCGCTGCTGCAGTCGTTCGGCGATGCCACCGCGAGCGCTTCCGTCGAGTTGTCGACGATCGCGGACAACACCGCAAACACCGGCCCCGGAGGGATCGAAGTCGAATCGTTCACCGGTGTGAACGTGTTCGGAACGGTCAATCCGGGTCAGGCGCGCTTTCTCATCGATCGCTCGATCGTCGCCGGCAATACGGGCTTTGCCGTCGGCGGTCCGCGGCCCGGTACGGGGGGAATCTTCCCGGGCGGGCTGGGTGCGATCTACGTCGACGTGACCCACAACGACCTGTTCGACAACCCGTCGGGCAATTTCGAATCGACGTTGCAACAAGGCACGTCGCCACCGAGTCCCCCGCCCGCATTGCGGCCAGCGGATAACGTCGCAACGGATCCGCTGTTCACTGCCAGTTACGACCACGGCTTGTGCCGCCGCCTCGGAAGCGGCCGGCTGCTCGGACGGTTTTTCGAGGATCCCGGATCGACCGACGGCCTCTCGTCATCGCTTCCCGACATCGACTTTGACGAACTTTCAAGCGGCGTCGATGTCCTACGCATCGCATTGGCTTTCGGCGCCGCGACAGACTCCCCGCGCTTCACTGCGCTATCCGATTTGGACGGCAATGGCATCGTGGACGGCACCGACCTGGCCCTATTGATCGCGGCCATTGACGTCAACGCCAGCTGCCCCTGACCCAAGGAGATCCCATGATTCCGACACGACTTCGTCCCGTCGCCGTGGCGCTCCTTGCACTCGCGGTCGTCGTGCCCTTCACCGCGCGCTGCGGCGGTGGCGGTGGCGGTGGCGGCATTCCGGGAAACGGGATCCAACTCACGGTTACCAAAACGGCGAACCCGACGAGCGTTGAAGCTCCGGGAGGGAACGTCCAGTTCACGGTCGTGGTCAGCAACGGCGGCACCGAGAGCTTCACGGTCAACAGCCTTAACGATTCCGTCTTCGGCAACCTGAACACGGCCCGCTGCCCGGGTGCCGTGGTCGGTCAGGTCGTCGCGGCCGGCGCGAATCGTACATGTCAGTTCACGACCGCGGTCAACGGCACGGCCGGCACGGTGCACGCCAACATCGCCACCGCCGTGGTCGAGAACGGATCGACCGAAACCGAGCAGGCCTCCGACGGCGCGACGGTCAACATCGTCGCCAACCTGGTCATCCCTGCCTTTGTGGCCGATACGCCCTCGCCCTCCGCGCCCACGATCAGCCTCGCTCCGGGGACGGTGACCGACGACCAGTTCCAAGTTCTGGTTCGCGTGACGCAGATCAATAATTTCTTTGGCGCATCGCTGCGGATCCAGTTCGATCCGCTGATCGCCGACTTCTTGAGTTCGAGTTCGACCGGATCCGTGCTCGGCGGAGCGCCGACGCTGTTCGACGTCTTCGAGCCGTCCTCGGGGGTCATCGACGTCGTGGCCACGCGCCAGGGCGCCGGGGTCGCCGGCCTGAACGTCAGTGCGACGAGCCTGCTCGTTACCCTGACCTTCCGCGCGCTGCAAAACACGGTCGGCGCGGAACCGTTCGACGTCATCGCTCCCAGGAGCGTCCAGGTCTGCCCGACCGCGGGTCAACCCTGCCAGAAACTGGCCGACGGCGCTCTCGCATGGTCGGGCGGGGACCTGACCGTCAACTGATCTCGACCGTTCGCTCGTCGCGCCCGACCCCGCCGATCCTCACGCGCCGGGTTGGGCGTTTTCGTTTCTGGAGCCTGCCCAAGAAAAATTTGGGCGCATGGACCGGGGCTTGGTCGCATGCGCCCGAGAACCACTGGAGGAGAGTCCCTCGATCTTACGCTGCAGCCCGTGCTGAGGCCTACCGGTCCCGGATGTCGCGCTGCGCGCTCACCGCAGGGTCCGACGAACGCGGGCTTTGATCGAACCCCCTCAGGGCGCTACTCTGCGTTCCTCCTCCCCTCGACGAGGTCGCATTGGTCACACGGATCGAGATCGCCCACCGGCCGCAGCATGCGGATCCGCGCGGTGAGGCCCTGGCCCGGCAGGCCAGGACGTTTCTCGACATTCCGCTGAAACAAGCACGAGTCGTCGACGTCTATCACGTCGAAGCCGACTTGGGGCCGGGCGAGGCTCGGCGGATCCTGGCCGAGTTCGTGAACCCCGTGCTAGCCGAGGGGGCGCTTGGGCGCTGGGACGGGTCCCCGTTCGATGTGGCGGTCACGGTCGGTTTCAAGCCGGGCGTCACCGATTCCGTCGGCAAGAGCGCGCGGGTGGCGATCGAGGATACCCTCGGTCGGTCGCTCGGCTCGGATGCCGCGGTCTTCACCTCCCAGGTGTGGCGGCTCGTCGGGGTGTCGCGGGAACAGGCGGAACGTCTTGGACGGGAGTTGTTGGCCAACCCGCTGATCCAACGCATGCGGGTCGAGACCGCGGAGGAATGGCGGTCCACGCCGACGGACCTCGAGGTTCCGCGAGTCAGGACCCATGGCGTTCCACCCGTCGAAACGGTGGATCTCGCGCTGGATGACGCAGCACTCGTCGAGTTGAGCCGGGGGCGGCTCCTGGCCCTGTCCGTCGATGAAATGCGAGCCATCGCGCTGGAGTTCGAACGAGCCGGGAACGACCCGGAACGCTCCGCGGCTGGGCTCGGCCCCGCCCCCACCGACGTCGAATTGGAATGCCTGGCCCAGACCTGGAGCGAGCACTGCAAGCACAAGATCTTCAACGCCTCGATCGTCTATCGCGAGGGCGCCGACGAACCGCAGATGATTCGGTCGTTGTTCGGAACCCACATTCGCGGCACGACCGAACGCATCGAGCGGGCAATCGTCGAGCGCGAGGGACGCTCGTGGCTGGTGTCGGTCTTTCACGACAACGCCGGGGTCGTGGCCTTCGACGACCGGCGGCACCTCGTGTTCAAGGTCGAGACCCACAATTCGCCCTCCGCGCTGGACCCCTACGGCGGCGCGATGACCGGGATCGTCGGCGTCAACCGTGACCCGTTCGGTACGGGCCTGGGTTCAGACTTGCTGGTCAACGTCTGGGGCTACTGCTTCGCTTCGCCGTTTCACGACCGCGAGTTGCCCCGTGGGCTGCTTCATCCGCGTCGGATTCGCGATGGCGTCCACGCCGGTGTGATCGACGGCGGTAACCAGAGCGGGATCCCCTACGGCCGCGGCTGGGAGTTGTTCGACGAGCGCTTCGTTGGAAAACCCCTCGTTTTCTGCGGCACCGTGGGGGCGCTGCCCGTGACCGTCGCCGGACGGCCCGGCGAGGCCAAAGCCGCGCGACCGGGCGACCGGATCGTGATGACCGGCGGCCGCATCGGGGCCGACGGCATCCACGGCGCGACATTCTCCTCGGCGGCGCTCGACGAGTCGGCACCGGTGCAGGCGGTCCAGATCGGCGATCCCATCACGCAAAAGCGCATGTTCGACTTCCTGCTCGAAGCGCGCGATCTCGGACTCTACGAGGCGATCACCGACAATGGCGCGGGCGGCCTTTCCTCGTCGGTCGGCGAGATGGCTCAGGGTCCCGGGGGCGCGTGCCTGGATCTGTCCCTCGCCCCATTGAAATACGAAGGGCTCGCGCCCTGGGAGATCCTCGTGTCCGAGGCGCAGGAGCGCATGACGCTCGCCGTCGCGCCGGGGAAGATCGAAGCGTTTCTCGGGCTCGCGCGGCGGCGAGAGGTCGAAGCGACGGTGCTTGGGGAATTCACCGAGCGACCCACTCTCGAGGTTCGCTGGGGTTCGCGAACGGTGGCGCTGCTTCCGATGAGTTTTCTACATGGGGGCGCGCCCGAGCTGCGACTGGAGGCGCAATGGGCGCCGAGGAGCTTCGATGAGCCCTCAGCCCGCGACCGCGACGTCGCTCCGGCAGAAGCGCTGACCGCGCTCGTCGGACGTCTCAATCTCGCATCGGGAGTCTCGAAGGCCCGTCGCTACGATCACGAGGTCAAGGGACTCACCGCGGTGAAGCCCTGGATCGGCGTCAACCGGGACGTGGCCGCGGACGCGACAGTGTTTCTTGCCGGCCACGACTCTCTGGCGGGGTTTGTCCTCTCCGAGGGCGTCAACCCGTACTTTTCCGATCTCGATACTCATGCGATGGCGGGTGCCGCGGTGGACCTCGCGGTGCGACGGCAGCTTTGCGGCGGCGCGCGCATCGATCGCATCGCAATTCTGGACAATTTTTGCTGGCCGGATCCGGTCGCGACAAAGGACAATCCGGACGGGCCCTACAAACTGGCCCAGCTCGTGCGGGCCTGTCGCGGCCTCGACGAAGCCGCCGTGGCCTACGGGACGCCGCTGATCTCGGGCAAGGACTCGATGAAGAACGACTCGACGCTCGGCGGCATCCGCATCAGCGTCCCACCCACGTTGCTGGTGTCGGCGATCGGCAAGATCGACGACGTGCGGCGCGCGGTGACCCTCGAACCCCGGGCGACGGGCGATCGGATTTACTGCCTCGGCCTGACCCGCGCGGAGACCGGCGGCAGTGAGTACTTTCGCTACCTCGGCGATCGCTCCGGAAGGCGGGCGCCGCTCGGAGCACCCGCGCCGTTCGTCGGCTCGGCGGTGCCCCGTCTTCTCACCGCCGAGACGGTGCCGTTGTACTCTGCGCTGGCGCAGGCGGTGGCTGCGGGACTCGTGCGCTCCGCCACCGCCCTCGCGCTCGGCGGCTGGGCCGTCGCCGCGGCGAAGATGGCGATCGCCGGAGGGATCGGGGTCGACCTCGATCTCGACTCTGCCGCCGGAATCGACGCGCTGGGAGTGGACGAGGCGCTGTTCTCCGAGTCGCTCGGTCGGATCCTGGTAACGGTCTCGCCGGGCGACGCGACGCGCTTTGAACGACTCTTCGACGGCCTTGCCTGCGTCGAGGCCGGTGCGCTCGACGGAACCGGGCGCCTGCGCCTGCGGCGTGGCGCGTCGATTTGGGCGGAGTGCGCTATCGAGTCGCTGGCGAATGCTCATACCGGGACGCTGCGCGATGTCTGACGCCGCGCTGAGCCGGTTCCGCTCGCTGCCCGAGCACGAACAAATCCGCCGCCGAGGGCAGGTCCGCGTCCTTGTCTTGACCGGTCTCGGACTGAATTGCGAGGTCGAGACCGCAACGGCATTTCGGCGGGCCGGAGCGAGTCCGGAGTGCGTCCACCTGCTCGATCTCCTGGAGGGTCAGCGCCGGCTGCTCTCCGAATGTTCGATCCTCGCACTGGTCGGTGGGTTCGCTTTCGGCGACCATCTCGGGGCCGGTTTCGTGTTCGCCAACAAGATCCGATATCGCCTTTACGACCAACTGCTCGAGTTCATCGGCCGCGGCGGGTTGGCGCTCGGTATCTGTAATGGCTTTCAGACGATGGTCCGGCTGGGAATGCTCCCGGGGCTCGATGGAGACTGGCGCACCCCACGGGCGACCCTGGCCCCCAACGACCGGCTGGGCTATCGCAATGCCTGGGTCCGGCTGGCCTTCGAATCCGGCTCCCCCTGCGTCTGGACCCGCGGCCTTTCAACCATGGACCTGCCGTCGCGCCATGGCGAAGGCAAGTTCATCGCCGAAAGCCCTGAATTCCTGGAGCGGCTGGAGACGCTCGGTCTCGTCGCGGCGCGCTACGTCGGGCCGAATGGCGGCGCGACCGAGGAGTGGCCCTGGAATCCCAACGGCTCCGCGCGCGGCGTGGCCGGACTGTGCGATTCCTCCGGACGGCTATTCGGGTTGATGCCTCACCCGGACGCCTATCTGTATGGATTCCAACATCCGGATTGGTATCGGACGAGGAGCGCGAAGGACGCGGGCCTAGAGGGCCCGGGTCTCGAGATCTTCAGAAATGGCGTTGATGCCGCAGCGAGTGCGATCTGACGGACTCGACCGTGGCGGTCGACGACTCGATCAGCAGCCTCGACCGCAATAGTTCCCGCACATGGCACAGGTCGTCTGGCACGGCGGGGGCGGAGGGAGGTAGCCGGCCGCGTGTGCCGGTCCTAACGCTTCTAGGATTTCCGAGGCGGCCAGCGTGACGATTTGCGGTCGTAGGTAGTTCATCTTTCCGTTCCCGTCTTTCGGCGGCGCATCACCGCGGTTCGCACCCAAATCCCCCGATAGTCGCGCAATCGTCGTTCCCTGCGCCGCGCAATGCCGAACCGGCGCTCGCGGGCCCCAGCGCTTCGATCACACGTGCCGCGTCGAGGGTGACAACGCCCGGCGTTTGGTATCCAGCCGCAGCGCCTCGGCCGCGGCTGTCACGAATTCGTTTTTTCATGACCCTACTCATACCCAATGTTCGGCTCGACGTCAAGGGCGAGTTCCTGGGCCGCACTGGAGACAGTCTCCCGCGGGGCCCGTGATCGTCGGTCCGGACCCGGCTGTCACCGGGCCGAAAGCCTCAATAATCTTGTCAGCGGTGACAGTTTCGACGGTCGGGCGGCGATAGTCCGCCCCGGTACGGCGCTCATTCGGCATTTTCTACCCCGTGATGAGTGACCCGTGACGGTCGATCCGGTGCCGTTGTATACGAGCGCCTGGATCCGTGTCAACAGGTTGTCGGAACCCGCGGGCCCCGGCCCGCGTGGGTCGGGTTCGGGGGGCGGCGGCACGTGCTCCCGATCTATACTCTCGGTCGCGCAACTGCCGCGTTCCGGGGGTTTTCTGGTGCATGGGACCCGACTCACCGCCTTGGCGGTTTATCTCCTTTGTGCCACCGCGACGTCGGCGGGGTCGGCCACCTACTACGTAAGCCTCGCCGGCATCGACGGCAAAAACTGCGGTCTGACAGCTGCGGCGGCGTGCCGATCGATCCAGTTCGCGTACGCGAACCGAGCCGCCGCCGGTGACACGATTCAGGTCGCGCCCGGTGTCTACACCGAATGCATCGGGGGCTCGGCCGCGTTCGGCGATCGCCCGGGTCCGAAACCCGTCAAGTTCGTCGCCGCGACGTTTGCGACGAGCGGGGACATTGGGGCGACGGCGATCGCCGGCGCCGGCGTCTGCGGCCCGGAGAGCAAGAACCCGGGTCCGGTCGTCGCCCTTGCCGGCGCGGGCGCCTCGCTCGTTGGCTTCACCGTCACGGGCGGCGGCGACTCGGGAATCCGGGCTCGCGGCCCGGTGACGATCGAAAACAACATCATCGCGATGAGCGCCTCGCCGGAATCGGGAGGTGGGATCCGGTGGGAAGCAGCGACGTGTGAGTTCGGCGACGTCGAAGCGACGATCGCAAGGAACCAGGTCCGGATGAACCGGGCCGGAGGCGACGGCGGAGGGATCCACGCCGTCGCGGCCGGCGCAGCCCCCGGCGAGGGCTGCGTGGGCGGAACCGCGGAGGTCACGCTCTCGAAGAACATCGTCGAATGGAACGATGCGGACGGTTTTCGCGGCGGCGGCATCGCGGTCCGCGCGGTCTCGATCGCCGAAAACGAGGCGACGGTGGTCGCTTCGGAAAATAGAGTCGTCGGCAATCGCATCCTGGGACCGGGCACGGCGCGTGGCGGCGGGATCTGGGTCGAAGGCTCGGCCGACGGCGAGGCATCGATCGACGTGGAGTTCAACACCGTGCGCCTGAACTCTTCCACCGGCTCCGGCGCGGGCGTCGCCGTCGAGGTGGCGGGGAACGACGGACTCGTCCCTGGCGCGAGCGGAACGAACGCGATCACGCTCACCGGGAATACGATCGAATCGAACGAAGCTGCCGGGCCCGCCGGAGCCGGCGTATTCGTCGAGCCCGCGACGAGCGTCGGCGCGTCCGCGCATATCACGATCGTCAGCAATCGCATTGTCGGCAATCGCTTCGCGGCCGGAGTCATCGGGGATGGCGGCGGATTGTGGGCCGGGGCGGCGGGCGAGGGCGAGGAGACGATCGAGGTCGAATTCAACGAGATGAGCTTCAATACCGCAAGCCGTAGCGGCGGGGGCGCGTTCGTCGCCGTTGCGGCCGCCGAATCATCGGCCCATTCCGCGGTCGTCGATCGCAACACGTTTTCTGGAAATGTCGCCTCGGCGAATGCCGGCGGGATTCAGATCTCCGTGACGAGTCCCGACGGGCGCACCTTCCAACCGGCGACGGCGCGCCTGTCGAACAACCTCATCCGCAGAAACGAAAGTCGCACCGAAGATCGAGATCGGACGCTCGGCGGCGGTGGAGCCTTGGCGACGCTCGACGTCGCGGGCGGCGACGGATCCGCTTCGGTCCAGATCGCCGGGAACACGTTCTCGGAAAATCGCTCCTCCCGCGCCGGCGGAGGGCTGAGCCTGCACTCGCGAGTCACGGTCGATGGAACAGGCGGCGAACCGCTCGTCGCCCGCATCTCGACGTCGAACAATCTCTTCGCCGGCAATCTCGTCAACGACGGGGTCGGCGGCGCGGTCTACGCACTGCTGGAGTCGACAGGTGCCACACGCGCGGAGGCCACGATCGATTTATCGACCTTCAGCGCGAATCGTGCCGCCGCCGGGGGGGCGGGGGTCGAGGTCGAGTCGTTGACCGGCTCGGTCGCGTTTGGCAGCGCGGCCAGCGGCGCGGCGCTGGCCACGATCAGCCACTCGATTTTCGATCGAAACTCCGGATTCGCGATCGGAGGTCCGCAGCCGGGCTCGCCCGGCCTGTTCGGCGGCGGGGACGGCAACTTGCGAGTCGAGTCAATCGCGAACGACTTCTTCGGCAACACGGCGGGACCGTTCGAGCCGACGCTTCTCGACCCCGCGCCACCACCACCGGAACCACCCGCCCTGCGCGAAACCGGAACGCTCGATCTCGACGCGCAGTTGGACGACGAGTTCGATCACGAGCTGTGCATCCGGATCGGCCGCGCCAGCCCGTCGTCGTTGAGCGACGTTAACGGGGATGCGATCGTCGACGGCATCGACATCGCGCGCGTGGCCGAGGCTTTCGGCTCGTTCGCCGAGAACGGTCGCTTCTCTGCCCTCGCCGACATCGACGGCAACGCCATCGTCGATGGCGACGACCTGGCCATCGTCGTCGGCGCGCTCGCCGACACCTGTCCCGAGGAATGACCGATGAACACCGCCTACCGGATTCGAATGGCCGCCGTCTGGATAGCGCTCGTGGCGACTCTTCTGACTCTCCCCTCTTGCAGCGGGTCCAGCGATCCGACCGTTTCGCAGCCGAATCCATTGGTGCCGACGTTCGCCGGGGAGACCAACGCCGGGCCGGGCGTGCGAATGAGCGCGGGCGAAATCCTGGACGACGGGCGATTCGAGGTCCGCATCGAGGCCGTCGGGCCGTTGGACGACGTCAACAGCGTGTCGTTCCGGGTTCGCTTCGATCCGGAGTTCATCCTCTACCAGTCGCTGGTAACGAACGCATCGTTCCTGACCACGGCGGGGGTCGACACCGTATTCGGAGTCCAACTCCTCGGTGATGACACGTTGCTGTGCAGCGCCACACGTGTCGGCGCGGACGAGGTCGGAGTGGACTTGACCGAGCTCGGCCTGGTGCTGGTAATTCGCTTCACTTCAGTGGCCGCGACGGGGCCTTCCGGCACCCCGTTGACTTTCACCGCGGAACGAGCCGTGCGGGTCTGCGCGGTGCCGAACGCGCCTTGCTCCGACCTCGACGACGCGGACCTGGACTGGACCGGCGGCGGCGTCGTGATCACCGACTCGGCAGGCGGACCGTGAACCTCGCGCCGCTTCCGGGTTCGCTCTGACACTCGACGCGCCCGCCGTGACACTCCGTGAGCTGGCGGACGATCGCCAGGCCCAACCCGGTGCCGCCCGTGGAACGGGTGCGAGAAGGGTCGGTGCGGTAGAACCGGTCGAAGAGTTGCGGGAGCTGTTCGGCAGCGATCCCGGGACCGTCGTCGGTGATCGAGATCTCGACGTGGTCTTCGTTCTGACGCGCGGCGACGGTCACGCGACCCGGCGTCCCGGCGTGGGCCACCGCATTTTCCAACAGGTTTCGCAGAATCTGTTGCAGCCGTCCCGCGTCGGCCGAGAGCGCGGGTCGGCCTTCGACGTCGATGACGATCTCGGGCCTGGTCTTGGCTGGGCCACGCGTCGCCGCCACGGCACGGTCGATCTCCAGCGCGACATCGACCGGCCCGACTCGCAACTCGAGCTGACCTGAAGCACCGAGCGACAGGTCGCGCAGGTCGTCGACCAATCGGCCGAGCAGTAGCGCTTCCTCGTGGAGCGAGTCGACCAGCCGCCGATCCGTCCTCGTGAGTCCATCCCGCGCCGCCTCCAACTCGCAGCGGATCGCGGTCAGCGGTGTGCGCAACTCGTGGGCCACATCAGAGATCGCGGCGCGGCGCTGTTGCTCCTTCCGCTCGAGCGAGTCGGCGAGCGTATTGAACGCTCCCGCCAATTCGCCGACCTCGTCCGGCCCAGCACGTTCGACGCGATGGGCCAGGTCTCCCTCGGCCATGCGCTGCGCGGCACGCGTGAGTAGCTCGATCGGTCGCAACGCGCCCCGCACCACGACCCAGGCGGCCAATAGCGCGATCAGTCCGATCGCCGCCGATCCCAGGAGCAACGCGCGGTCAAGCGTTTCACCGAATCGCTTCGAGCGCGTCACGCCCGCATCCGAGAGCTCGCTGGGCGACGACTGGACGAGCGCGAACGTGCGCCCACTGGCCAGCCGGGCGGTCGGCCCGACTATCTCGCGCACCTCTCGGGCAGCGCCGTCATCTGTCTTGATCCGAACCGCTCCCCGCGGAGATCGGTCGACTTCGGCCCCGGGCGGCAGGGTAAGCGTGGTCGCCAGCACGCGACCGTCGGCGTCGAACAGCACGAGCGACCAGTCGGGACCCACCTCGAGTTGCACTGACTGGATGACCTGGGCCAGCGGCTCCCCGCTCTCCAACCGAACGTCGAGCTGGTCGGCGATCGCTGCGGCGTCGAGATCGCCAATCGCCGGCACGACTCGTTCGAGCGCTTCGACGCGCAGGAATTCGACCTTGGCCACGCGGCTCGAGTAGAACCCGACGATCGTGACCGCGGACGCGACCACGATTCCGACGACGCCGAGTATCCGCGCGCGCAGGGTTCGCATCTCAGACGACGCCGTCACCGCCGAAGCGGTAGCCGATCCCGTGCACCGTGAGGATGTAACGCGGAGATCCGCGGTCGATCTCGAGTTTCCGACGCAGGTTCTTGACGTGTGCATCGATCGTGCGCTCGTGAACCTCGCCCTCCGCTCCGAGCACCGCTGAGACCAACTGGCGGCGCGTCCAAACCTTTCCCGGCGAATCGGCGAGGAGGCGGAGTAGATCGAACTCCGACGCGGTCAGCGCTACGGCAACGCCGCCCCGCGCCACCGCGCGACGCTCGGGATCGATCCGCAAACCTGCCCGCTCCAGGGACTCGGCGCTCGGCTCCCGATCGAGCGCGACGCGTCGGAGTGCCGCGCGCACACGGGAGACCACCTCGCGCGGGCTGAACGGCTTGGGGATGTAGTCGTCCGCGCCCAGGTCGAGGCCGTCGATTCGGTCCTGTTCGGTCGTTCGCGCGGACAGGAGGATCACCGGCAGCTTCGATTCCCGTCTCAGAATTTTGCAGATCTCGAGCCCGTCCTTGCCGGGGAGCATGATGTCCAGGAGAATCAGATCGAACTCTCCACGCCGAGCCATTCCCAGGCCGGCGATACCGTCGCGGGCGACTCCGACCTCCATTCCGGCATCCCGAAGATAGAGGGCCAACGTCGCCGCTGTCTTGGACTCGTCCTCGACGATCAGGACTCGAGGCGGCCGGGGATCTCGTCGGGTCATCGTCTCACCGTCGCGGAGTATACGATCGGTCCTCCGTTTGAAGAGAATGTGAATTCGCGTTCTTCACTGCGTCTTCACAACCCACGCATACGGTTGAGGTGTCCGCAAACGGAATCAAACGAACGGAGGATCCCGAGATGTCGAGCCGTATTTCCACGTGTCTCCTGGCCCTGGCGGCCGCAGCAGCCTTTGCCGATGGAGCGCCCGCAGACGAGATCGTCACGACCCGACTGCGCAACTTCCTCGATCAGGCCGCGGCCGAGGGTTTCACCGGATCGGTCCTCGTCGCACGAGGAAACCGCGTCCTGCTGGCCGAGGGCTACGGAACGACGATTCCTGGGGGAGCGGTGCGGGTGACTGCCGATTCGGTCTTCACGACCGGCTCGATCACGAAGCAGTTCACCGCAGCCGCGATCTTGAAGCTCGAGTCGGCGGGTCGGCTTTCCGTCGACGACTCGATCTCGAAGTATTTCCCCGACGTTCCAGCGGACAAGCGCACGATCACGATTCATCGTTTGCTGACGCATACTGCCGGCTTCCCCGGCGCGATCGGTGACGATCTCGAGCGCGTCGGGCGGAACGAGTACGTACGTCGGGCTCTGAGCACGAAGCTCCTCTTCGAGCCTGGATCGCGTTACGAATATTCGAACGTGGGCTACAGCTTGCTCGCCGGAATCGTCGAACTCGTGTCGGGAAAAAGCTATGAGACGTTCCTGCGCGAAACCCTCTTTGTCCCTGCCGGAATGCCCAAGACCGGCTATCACCTGGCGGACTGGGACCCCGCACGCATCGTCCATGGCCGAACAGAGAGTGGCGGCGACGCCGGTACGTCGGTCGAGCGCGCCTTGTCCGACGGCGGACCGGGTTGGCATTTGCTCGGCAACGGCGGAATCCACTCGACCGTGGGCGACATGTACCGTTGGCACACAGCGCTGCAGGGAGACAGCGTGCTGACCCAGGCGGCGAAGATCAAGATGTACACGAAGCACATCGACGAGGGTGGCGGGACTTGGTACGGATACGGCTGGTCGATCGAACCCACCCCGTGGGGCGAGATGATCACGCACAATGGCGGCAACCCATTCTTTTTTTCAGACTTCCTGCGCTTCCCCGATTCCGACGTCGTCATCTATTACTCGACGGCCAGCCGTGAAAGACGCATGCGCGATCTGGCCCGGCCGTTAGCGCGAATCGTCTTCACCGGCGAGACGGCTCCCCTGTCCCCGTCGAGTGAAACGCCGATCCGAATCGCGATCGACGGGCCACTCGCTGCGGAAGGGACCCCGGCGAAGAAGTGGGGCTTCCCGGCGTCTTACCGCGGCACGCGAGCGGCGGATCTGCTCGAGGCGATCACCTCCGACGATCCCGCTTTTCGGCGCGCGCAGGCCGAGGCGCTCTTCACGCCCGATCTGATCGCTCGACGCGGGATCGACGCGCTGCTCCAGATGATCGAGCGCATGCACGGCGACTTCGGACAGTTCCGCGTGCTCGGGGCGCGACCGGACGGCGCCGGTCTACTGATCGTGCTCGACACGGATGGCCCGAACGCGACGATCGAGCTCGACCTCGAAGCCGACGAACCGCATCGAATCGTCGGCCTCGGAGTCCAACTGGGGGACTGACGGCGGCGGTCGTGGTCGGGCGTCAAATGAAGCGACGGATTTTGGGCCACAGATCCATCGATTCCGACTTCAGCCCACGAGCGATCCAGATCGGATTATCGTCTTCGAACGGCATGCACAGATCGCAATCGAAGGTCGCCCCGAGCTCGACCGTTTCGAATATCGACTCGAGCGTCTCCCGATCGTCGCCGATCACGATCCACGTGGCGGAGGCGCAATCGGGGGGACCCCACATCCAGTAAGCGTTGTGCGCCGAGTTCGCGTGCGGCAGCCCCAGAGCGGGCCCAAAGTAGTCGATCGCTCCCGCCTCGCCGTAGTTCTGACCGAAAATACAGAGCTGTTCGCGCTCACCGGGAGGTAGCGTCGCTCGGACCCGAGCGACGGTCTCGGCCAACTCTTCCCACCCGTGCATGTCCGCGAAATGCTGAGGCAGCCGGCCGACGTCGTGACGTTCGCTGGACGAGGGCGACATACCGAGCGCTCGCGAGTAGACGATGAACTGCTCGACCGGAAGAATCCCCTTGGTCAGCGGCGCGACCACGATCCCACCGACGAGCGCGAATAACACGAGGACCGCACGCCACCAAACGCGACCGGATCGATCGGTCCAGCGCTCCCAGGCAACGCCTCCGGCGGCGAATAGGAAGGGAAAGAGCGGGCCCAGATAGTAGGGCTTGGCACCGGAGAGTGCGAGGATCGCAATGACGAAGACCGCGGTAAAGCCCAACGCGGCCGCTCGATGCCTACGCCGCTCGGTGAACAGCCAAGCCAACCCGCCGATCCACAGCGGCAGCAGCGTCGGTCCCGCATTCAAGAGTTGCTCGGCCAAGAAACCGAGCGGATTGAATCCGATCATCTTGTATCGACGCGCATTTTCCATGAACTCGAGCGTCGGCCAGCCATGGGCGACCTGCCAGATCAGGTGCGGAGCGAACAGCAGCGCCGACAGCGCACCCCCGAGCCAAATCCAACGCGTCCGAAAAGCGTCGAAGCGACCCGCAGCGAGAAGCCCGGCGACCAGCGCGGCACCGAGGTAGAGCGGGCTGATCTTGTTCTGGAGCCCCAGGCCGGCGAGCAGACCCACTCCGAGCCACAGCTTTACTCCCGCCTCCGACAGCGCACCAACGATCAGTCGCAAGATCGCAGACCAAATGACCAGATCGAACGCGTTCATCGAGTAGAAGCCGGACAAGGCGATCACGATCGGGCAAACCGCGGTGCACAGGGCGCCGAGTCGTTGCGCGAAAGCACCGCCGCCGAGCGCTCGCGCGGTCGAGGCGGCGAGCATCACGGTCACGGCGCCGGCGATCGCCGGCAGGACGCGAATCGCCTCGACCGCATCACCGGCCACCGCGCGAAAACCGGCCAGGATCAGGATTGAAAGGGGCGGGTGATCGACGTAGCCCCAGTCCAGATGCGAAGCACAAGCGAGGTAGTACAGCTCGTCACGAAAAATCCCGTAACCCGCCGCGGTCGCCAGATGAAAGGCGAGGAGCGCGACCGGGATCCCGATCCAACCCAGTCGGTCGCGCCCTCGAAGCGGCATTCGATCTCTGCTTCGGTTAACCGGCGATGGCCGACGACGCTCGCGCGGCCGCGGCGAGGAATCGACGGTGCAATCGAGCGTCAGTGGTCAGTTCCGGGTGAAACGTCGCGGCAAGGATCGTGCCTTGTTCCACGAGCACCGGCTCTCCCGCCAGACGCCCGAGAACATCGACGCTCGCGCCGACCTCGGCGAGGCGCGGCGCGCGAATGAAAACGGCCGAGAGCGCGGCCTCCTCGCCCTGCAGCGTAACGCCGGCCTCGAACGAATCGACCTGTCGGCCCCAGGCATTGCGACGTACTTCGACGTCGAGCAGTCCGAGCGACTCTTGCTCCGGATCGCAGACGCGGCGCGCGATCAGGATCAGCCCGGCGCACGTGGCGAGGATCGCTCCCCCGCGTGCGTGAAAGCGTCGCAGGCCTTCGAACCACGGTTCGTCGCGCATCAAGCGCAGGAGCGCCGTGCTCTCGCCGCCGGGCAGCACCAGGCCGTCGAGCGCTTCCAGATCGCTGACATGGCGGACTTCGAGGACCTGCGCGCTGAGCCGGGTCAGGACCGCGGCGTGCGCGGCAAAATCGCCCTGCAGGGCGAGCACGCCGATCGGCCCCATCTCACCAGCCTCGCGTCTGCATCAGATGATCGTCGGCAAGCTTGCCGATCTCCAGCCCCGGCATCGCCTGGCCCAGACCGCGTGACGCTTCCACGACCATCTTCGGCTCGCGGAAGTGGGTCGTGGCCTTGACGATCGCCTTGGCCCGAAGTTGCGGCTCGTTGGACTTGAAGATCCCTGAACCGACGAACACCGCCTCCGCGCCGAGTTGCATCATCAATGCCGCGTCGGCGGGAGTGGCAATCCCGCCAGCAGCAAAGTTCGGAACTGGAAGGCGTCCTGCGTCGGCGACCCTACAGAGAATCTCGTAGGGCGCGCCGAGCGTCTTGGATTCGGCCATGAGTTCTTCCGGCCCGAGCTGGGTCAAGCGCTTGATGCCCGAGGTCACGGCGCGCATGTGACGAACGGCCTCGACGATATTGCCGGTCCCCGCCTCGCCCTTGGTTCTGAGCATGGCCGCACCCTCGCCGATCCGGCGTAACGCTTCCCCAAGATCGCGGCAGCCGCAGACGAACGGCACACCGAACGCGTGTTTGTTCACGTGAAAAGCCTCGTCGGCCGGTGTCAGGACTTCGCTCTCATCGATGTAATCGACACCCAGCGCCTCGAGCAACTGCGCCTCCACGAAGTGGCCGATCCGGCATTTGGCCATCACCGGTATCGAGACGGCGCCCATGATCTTTTCGATCATCTCGGGGTCGCTCATCCGCGCGACCCCGCCGTCGCGTCGGATGTCGGACGGCACGCGCTCGAGCGCCATTACCGCCACCGCACCGGCCTCTTCGGCGATGCGCGCCTGCTCGGCGTCGACGACGTCCATGATCACGCCGCCTTTGAGCATCTCGGCGAGACCGGTCTTGAGCCTCAGCGATCCCTTGCGCACCTGGTCACGATCATCCATCGCATGCCTCGCTGGCCGCCGAGTGCATCGGGCGGCGTCCTACAATATCGGAATTGCCTCACTCGATCGTTGCGCGTCGACTCCGGCGGATGGGTGCTCGCGCAGCCACGCACCGAGCCTCGCCATTCCTACTTCGATGTCACCGCTACCGACCACGGAAAAGGTCAGCCGCAGCCGATTTCTCCCGCCGCCGGTCGAATGGAAAACGTCGCCCTTGCTATAGGAGACTCCGCGCTGCTGCGCGGCGACGAACAGTGCCTCCCCATCGATCTGGTCCGGCAGGGTGACCCAGACGAACAGACCTCCTTCAGGTCGTGTCCACCTCGTTCCGCTCGGAAACTCGCGAGCCAGCGCGGCGAGCATCGTATCCCGCCGACCCCGATAGGCCGGGACCACGCGGCGCAGATGCTCGTCGAGCCCACCGGCTCGCAGAAACGTGTTCAACGATGCCTGGACCAGCGGGCTCGAGCCGCAATCGCGAATTTGCTTCAGGGCCACGAGGCGCTCGGTGACCGCGCTCGGCGCGGCGATCCAGCCGAGGCGCAGCCCGGGAAGCAGTTGCTTCGAGAACGAGCCGATGTAGAGGACACGGCGTCCGCCATCGAGCGCGTGCAACGTCGGCGGGTCGCTCCCCGCAAAACGCAGCCCCCCGGCCCAATCATCCTCGACCACCACGACCCGATAACGCTCGGCGACGGCGAGTAACTCGCGGCGGCGCGCCTCGCCCATGACCGCGGTCGTCGGGTTGTGAAAACTCGGCTGCAGGTAGACCAGACGCGGTCGATGGCGCTCGAGGGCCG
>JANNRU010000392.1:0-3849 GCA_031401755.1 Acidobacteriota bacterium
GCAATCTTTCGGCGTTTCGCCAAGTTGATGCGCTGGTCAGACGAATTCCGAACGATCGGTGTCCGAACGAATGCCGACACGCCCCACGACGCTGCAGTCGCACGCGCTTTTGGCGCCGAGGGGATCGGGCTGTGCCGCACCGAGCACATGTTTTTCGGTGAGGACCGGATCGCGCTGATGCGTCAGATGATCCTGGCCCCGGACCATGAATCCCGTGATCGCGCATTGGCCGGGCTCCTGCCGCTGCAGCGTGCCGATTTCGTTGGAATCTTCGAAGCGATGCGCGGCCTGCCGGTGACGATACGGCTCCTTGACCCTCCGCTGCACGAGTTCTTGCCCACGACCGAAGATCAGTTCGAAAAGCTGGCCTCCGCGTTGGGGGTGTCGTGGCGACGCGTCGCCGAGAGGGCCGAAGAGCTCCGGGAGGCGAACCCGATGCTCGGCCACCGCGGTTGCCGCCTCGGGATCACCTTTCCCGAGATCTATGACATGCAGGTGCGTGCGATCCTCGAAGCTGCAGCCGATTGCACGGCGCGGAAGATCCGCGTTCGGCCAGAGATCATGGTACCGCTCGTCGGTTCAGTGGAGGAGTTGCAGGCCGTGTCTCTCCGGATCGAGGCGGTTGCGGCCGAGATCCAGCAAAAAGGTGGCCGCAAGATCCAGCGACTCGTCGGCACGATGATCGAGGTTCCGCGAGCGTGTCTGGTCGCCGGGGAGATCGCGGAGCATGCCGACTTTTTTTCGTTCGGGACGAACGACTTGACCCAAATGACCTTCGGGTTCAGCCGGGACGACGTGGCCAAGTTTCTTCCGACGTATCTAGAGCGCGGATTGTTGCGCGTCGATCCGTTCAGTCGGGTCGACGCCCCGGGCGTCGGTCGTCTCATTCGGCTAGCGATCGAGGAGGGTCGGGCCGCGCGTCCCGACCTGAAGATCGGAGTGTGCGGCGAGCACGGAGGAGACCCGCAGTCCGTCGCCTTCTTTCACGCGGCGGGGGTCGACTACGTTTCCTGCTCCCCGTTTCGGGTTCCCGTGGCGCGGTTGGCCGCCGCGCAAGCGGCACGTGGTGCTGGGACGGGGTCGGGCACGGCTTGATCGAATACGACCCTTGACGCTCCGATGAGCCCGCTTTATAGTTAGCGCTTTTCTGCTGGGCGAACGAAACTCCACACGTTGCAGGGGGGCATATGGCTGCTAAGGCGACAAAGAAAACGGCCCCGGTGAGCCGCAAGGCGCCGGCGAAGGCGGCGAAGAAATCCGCGTCAGCGCCGAAGTCCGCCCGTCCCAAGAAACCTGTCAAGGCCACACCCGCGGCCTCGAAAAAGAAGTCACCGGCCAAAGTGGCGGCGACGAAAGCCCCTGCCAAAGCAACCGCCAAGATCGTAGAGGCCAAAGTGCCGGTAAAGAAGTCCGCAGCAGCCCCAGTCGCCAAAACCAAGGCGCACCCCAAGGAGGCGCGTCCGGCCGTCCAGGCGCGCCCGGCCCGGGTCGTGATCCCGCCGAAGAAGCTCTCGGAGCTCCGTCAGGTCCTAGTCGACAAGCATCGCGATTTTGTCGACGCATACACGAACACCAAAGGTGACAGTCGGATGCGACAGAGCGATGGGACAGAAGACTATATCGACTACGCGGTCAGCTCTTACGATCGGGAGTTCCTTCTCTCGTTGACCGAACTCGAGCGCGGTGAGATAGCCCAGATCGAAGGAGCGCTCGCGCGAATGGACCGTGGCGAGTTCGGGCGGTGCTCTCAGTGTGGTCAGGCAATCCCGCCCAAGCGTCTCGACGTGCAGCCCTGGGCGCGTTTCTGCGTAGCCTGTCAGGAACTGGAGGAGCAAGGAATGCTCAAACGACAAGGGTTCGACTTCGACGAGGAGACCGAGGGGATCCGGCTGGGACCCGAGGCGGACGACGACCTCGACTTCGACGAGGAAGAGGTGGAAGAGGTCGAGGAAGTCGAGGAAGAGGACGAAGTAGAAGAGCCCGTCACTATCGACGATGACGATGATCACGACGATGATGATTGACGCGACCGTCTGACGTCTTTGACCGCCGGATCTTCGACGGATCAGCAGTCAACGATCGTTCCGGCCTGCCATGGGACGCCCGCATCATCCGACCGTCGTCGTGGCATCGCGCGCCTTTCGCGTCGCGCGAGCCGCGCACCCCTGGGTATTCCTCGATGACGTTGTCGACTCGGGTCACGCCGTCGCCGGCGACTTGGTCCGTGTGGTCGACACGAAAGAGGTCGATCGAGGCTGGGCCTTTTTCTCCCAGCACTCGAAGATCACGCTGCGTCGGATCCTCGGAGCGCAGGATGCTCCGGATCAGGCATTTTGGGACCGCTCGGTGGATCGGGCCCTCGAATGGCGTCGACGATTCGATTCGGAGCTTGCCGCGACGCGTTTGATTTTTGGAGAGGCCGACGGTTTTCCCGGGCTCGTCGTCGATCGCTACCGCGACCATTTGGTAGTGCAGTGCCTGACCGCGGCGGCCGAGCGGCTATTGCCGAGCGTGCTAGCGCGGTTGGAGTCCGCATTCGAGGTGCGCTCGGTGCTGCTGCGCAATGACGCCGCCGTGCGGGTGCTCGAGGGTCTGGACCGCGAGATCCGCCAACAATTCGGCGTGACGCCGGAGTCGATTGAGATTCAAGAAGACGGCATATTCCTCGAGATCTCGCCATGGACCGGGCAGAAAACCGGCGCGTTCTTGGATCAGCGCGAGAACCGTCGGGCGGCCGCGACCTATGCGAGGGGGCGGGTGCTCGATCTTTTCTGTTACGACGGGGGCTTCGCGTTGCATGCCGCCCGGATGGCCCAGGAAGTTGTCGGCGTCGACTCGTCCCGTGCAGCGCTCGATCGAGCGCTCCGCAACGCGGCGCGCAATCGACTCGCCAACCTGTCGTTCGTCGGAGCGAACGTATTCGAGGCGCTGCGTGAGTTCGAGCGGGACGGCCAGTGCTTCGACACCGTGTTCCTCGATCCGCCGGCACTGGCCAAGCGGCAGGCCGATCGGGTCTCGGCTCGCCGGGCCTACAAGGACCTGAACCTGCGGGCAATGCGGCTCTTGCCCGAGGGCGGTATCCTAGTTTCGTCCTCTTGTTCCTATCACCTCGAGGAGGAGGCGTTGCTCGCGGTCGTGGCTGAAGCGGCGCGCGACGCGAGGCGTTCAGTGATTGTCGTCGAGCGCCGGAGCCAGGCGCGCGACCATCCGGTGTTGCTCTCATTCCCTGAAAGTCACTACCTCAAGTGCCTGGTGCTTCGAGTGATCTAGCTGCCGAGCGGCCGCGTCCCAGACGGGCGGGGCGTCGGGTGCTCATGATCCTGGCAGCGGGTGCGATCCTCGCCGCCGCAGGGCGCTGGGGCGCGTCGCGCCTGGACGAGTGGGTTCGAGTCGCGCTCGGCCACCGCCTGGCCGAAGCTTTGGCCGCCGATGTCGAGTTCGGCTCGTTCCACGTCCGCGTCTCCCGACTGGAGATTGAGTGGCGCGACCTGACGATCCGCGCCACGGCCGGTAACGGCGAACAAGCGTCTCTGACGATCGACGCGGGGGTGGCAGATCTGGCCTGGGTCGACTTGGCCCCCGGGCTGACGGGTCGACTCAGGCTGCGGTCGCTGACCCTCGAGCGACCGCGATTACAATCCAACCGGGAGTTCTGGGAGTTCAGGCAGCGTTCGGAGCGCGCCGGGCGCTCTCTGACGTTACGAATCGATCGGCTCCGTGTCGCCGACGGCGAGTTGGAGTTCGCGGATCGCCAGATTCCGTTCGAGGGTCAAATCGATCGACTGGAACTTGACGGTGTGTGGGATGTGGAGCGACGTGAGATTCAAGGTCGGGTCGATGCTGCGTTTG
>JANNRU010000393.1:0-2788 GCA_031401755.1 Acidobacteriota bacterium
CGCACCGTTGCCGACTGGCCGTCGCGCCAATCGTGTAGCTGCCGTTCGGCCGCATAACGAACGCGCTGGTCCGAATCGGCCACGGCGATATCCTCGATCAAACGCGATGCCGCCTGCGAGCCGAAAATCGCGATCGACTCCGTGGCGGCCGCCCGTATTTCGGGCTCTGCGTCACGCCGCGCGATGGCTGCGAGCGCCACGAAAACCCCTTCATGGAGCGGCAATAACTCGCCCTTCGCCCGATCGAGAATCGCTCCGACCAAACGCACGGACTTCTTGCGTGTTACGGGTTCTTCGACACGCAAGAGCTGCTCCAAGTGCACGAAAATCGACGGGTCACCGCGATCGAACTTCAACGCGAGATCGAGCGCCGCTCGGACGACAATCGGATTCGCAGCTTCGAGCATGCCGAAAATCGAGTCCCAAACGGCACGATCGTCACCTGCTTCCTGCGTGGCGACGAATCTCTGGATCGCGCTCAGCCAAGCATCCGCGCCTTCGGCCGGCAATTCCCGTACTCCGTCGACCGCACGGACCAACTCGAATGTCCCCGATCGTCGGGAGATCGTCGAACGGTCGAGGAGAATCAGGTATTCGAGCCCTTCGGCCAGCACGATCGCCTTCGGATCCGAACGAATGTTGCGATTGTGGTTGGCGCGTCGGACGTTGAGGCGAAGAGTCTCCCCGGCGCTGACGTCGCCACGAAAGACCCGCTGGACACGAACCTCCGTGAACCGACCGTCTTCGCCCAAACTCTCCGCCGAGATCACGATGGGCGCGACGGCGATCCAGTCGTAGAGGTTCAAATCTCGCGTCGAAGCCCAGGTCGGGGCCGACAGCAAGCACACGCCGCCGAGAATGCTGAGCAACAAGCGCCGCAACGCTCCTCCGACTGCCCCCTCCAAGATGCCGCGGGATTTCGCGGCCCGCCACCGCTCGCGCGTGCCTGGCGCGGCGTTTGTTCAGCGCAGCGCGTCGAGGCGTAGTTTGAGAGCCAACTTGAATCGACGAACCCCTGCGCCGGCCTGGGTCAGTTCAACCGGGATCAGGATCTCCTGGGTCTGCCCCGGCTCCAGCCGAGCCACCTCGAGCATCGGATCTAGGAATAGGGCATCATCCGAAGCAATCTCGGTGAGCCTGATCTCCGCGCATTGCTCAGGAGCCGTCGCCACATTCGTGATCCCGACCGCAATCGCAGGAACGGGTGCGTTCGCCGACTCCCCGACCTCGCTGACGATGGCGTCGATTTCACGATCCTCGATCGGACCCACTGCGGACGGAGAATGGTCGACGCTCGGCGAGTCGGACGCAGCCCGTGACGACTCGACGACCTGGGACTGTTCCTGCTGTCCGTTCTTGCCACTCTTGCGCTTCTGCCGGCGGGAGCTGTCGGAGCTCGCCTCTGCGGCCGGCGGGGGTGTGGGCGCCGGAGCGACGGCGACCGGCGTGTCGACCTCCGGAGACCGAGTTTCGTATTTCCTGGTCAAGTGCAGCAAAACGAGCTTGGTGATCGCCTTGAGCGTATCGTGCACGCCAATTCCGGTCGTCGCCACGGATTCGTAGAACGGAGCATTGTACTTGTTCAACGCGGCGTTCAATTCCTCGATGCTGGACAGTTTAGGAAGATCCCGTTTGTTGAATTGGATGACGTGAGGCATTTCCGCGAGGTTGAACCCGTTAGCCTTAAGGTTTTCTTCCAGATTGCGAAAGGCTTCGATATTCGCACCCAACATCTCTTTCTGGGAGTCGGCCACGAATACGATCCCGTCCCCGCCCTTGAGGACGAGTTTCCTCGTTTCGTTGTAAAAGACCTGCCCAGGAACCGTGTATAGCTGCATCCGGGTGTGCATTCCCCGGATCTCCCCGAGATCCATCGGCAGAAAATCGAAGAATAGCGTTCGATCCGTTTTCGTCGCCAACGAGAGCATCTTTCCGCGGACGCTCTCGGGAAGACTCTGGTGAATGAACTGGAGATTGGTCGTCTTGCCGCAAAGCCCCGGCCCGTAGAAGACGATCTTGGCAGTCAGTTCCTTGGTCGAATAATTGAAGAGCACCATCCGCGGCGTCCTTTCGTGCTGACAAGCGCTTGGGTCGGCTGTTGGGTGCCGCTCCCTGCGGCCGTCGCGGAAGATAGGGTCCGCGCCCGGGGAGCGTCAAGCGGAACCGAGCGCCGACGCGGGTTTATGACGGCGGCCACCTAGGAGTCCCGCAAACGTGGCTCATAGCTGCAACACGGCCGCCCCACCGTAAATCCGTAGCTGAAGCGCGATCGTTCAGGCGAAAGTTCCTGCAACCAAACCAATTCTGGCAGATCCCAGGAGCGCTCGCGTGAAGAGTCGACGCAACACTTCCCAGTCCAGTAGCGCCGGAGGGCCCCGCCCGGGGGCGCGATGGCCCCGACGCGCCCGGCGACGAGGGTGAAGTCAATCGCGGAGCGGAAGACCCAACCCAAGCTGACTGCCTAAAGTTTAGAACGCGGGAGCCAGGGCGAGCGAAGCGTGGCACGCGATCATCGCCGCCAAGTCCTGACGCCGATCGCGCCCCAAGTTTCGTATCGCGAGTGCCACGGTCAGCAGGAGGAGGATGAGGAGGAGGCAGCGACTCAACGCTCGCTCGTGGGCCGCCGCCCCCGTAACTCGAGGCGTAGCGGCGCGGCTCCGAAGGCGAAGCGCTCTCGTAGGCTGTTCTCTAGCCTGCGTCGCAGCGAGAAATGGGCGCGCCGCGGATCGTTGCAAAACAAGAGAAAGCGCGGCGGCTCGATACCGGTCTGCGTTGCGTAAAAAAGACG
>JANNRU010000394.1:0-23115 GCA_031401755.1 Acidobacteriota bacterium
GTGAACCGTCGCTCCTGGGCCAGGTTCCAGTGTAATTCGAAAGCCACCGGAATCTCGCCGGGACTGTCGATCGGTAAATGGTGGCTGCTGCGTACGAAATGGGCCACGCTCGATTCTGAAGGGATCCTCCAGCCGTCGGCCCGCAAGATCTCAAGCGCACGCGGGAGTTCGGTCGCGCGCACCAAGAGATCGACATCATCGGCGGTCCGTAGGTCGAAACTCGCATAAACACGATGCAGAAGATCGAGCCCCTTCAGGGCAATGGGGACGATTCCGGCGCCGCGCAGGCGATCAAGTGTTTGCTCGGCGCGGGCGATCATCAACAGGTTGTCCCGCCGGACCTTGTTCCGGCTCGGCGCCAGCGACACGCGTAGCGCTTGGCACGTGGCAGATTTCGCCGACCGATCGTCGAGGGCGGCGTGGATCCATGGAGCGACGTCGCAATCCCGACACAGGCGCGCCAGCGGCTCGATCCGCTCCACCGAGATCGAGGCGACCGCATCGGCGAGGGTCTCGCGCCGGGCGAGCAGCCCGAGCAGGATCTGCGCGGTGGAGTCCTTAGCGGCCGTCATCGTGAGCGGTTTCGCAGGGCGATCTCCGGAAAATCGGCGTCCGGGCGAAAGATAACGACGGCGATTGTTGACCGCCAGCACGGCGGCGACTACACTCGCGCGCGCGCCGCATGAACCGTCTCATCGAGGCCTTGCTGTTCGCCGTCGTGCCGCGTCTGGCGTGGTCTTACTTGCGCCTCGTCGGCGCGACGATGCGTTTGAGCTATCGCAATCGCGACGCGCTCGAACGCGCCCGCCGGGGCCGCGGGCCCTATATCCTCGCCTTCTGGCATTCGCGATTCGTGATGATGCCCTGGGCCTACCCCGGAGAGAAGCTGGCGGTGTTGTCCAGTACCCATCGCGATTCGAGGCTCCTGGCTCGCCTGCTCGAGCGATTCGGGCTGACGATCGTTCCGGGTTCGAGCAGTTCCGGGGGCGCTGCCGGCTTTCGCGGACTGTTGCGGCGGGTGGGCGACGGATACGACGTGGGGATTACCCCCGACGGGCCGCGAGGTCCACGACGTCGCGCGAAGGAAGGCGTGATCGCGACGGCGCGGCTGAGTGGGATCCCGATCGTGCCGGTCGCCTTTTCGGCGCGGCCGGCGCGACGGCTGGCGTCCTGGGACCGGACCCTCGTCCCGTGGCCGTTCGCTCGAGGACTATACGTCTACGGCGAGCCGATCGGCGTCCCGCGAGAAGCGGGCCCCGCGGCTTGCGAGGGCCTCCGTCAGCGGCTCGAACGAGAGCTCGACCGCCTCACCGATCTGGCCGACCTAGAGCTCGGGTTGGCGATCGAGGAATCGCGGGATCCGAAGTGACCCGCGCGGATTCGCGAAAGATCCTGATCTCGGCCGGCGAGACCTCTGGCGACGCATTAGGTGCTGGGCTCGTCGCCGCGGTGCGCGCGCGACGCCCCGAAATCGAATGGGTGGGCATGGGGGGCGCGCGCATGGCCGAACAGGGGGTGCGCATTGTCCAGGATGCCGACGCCGTGGCGGTCGTCGGGATCCTCGAAGTGCTTGGCCGCCTTGGCGACATCCGACTCGCGATGAAGCGATTGGTTCGAGTTATCGAGTTCGAACAACCCGACTTGTTCGTACCGATCGACTTCCCCGATTTCAATCTGCGTCTGGCGGCAAAGGCGTCTCGCGCACGCGTGCCGGTCGTCTATTTCGTAAGTCCCCAGGTCTGGGCCTGGCGGCGCCGCCGGGTGCGGCAGATTCGGCGGCGGATCCGGCGCATGCTGGTATTGTTTCCGTTCGAGTTGCCGCTCTACGAGCAGGCGGGTGTTCCGGTTACGCTGGTCGGGCATGCGCTCGCGGAACCAAGCTCGATCGTGCGTGACGCAGCGACGCTCCTGAGTTCCGCCGGCCTCGCGCCCGACCGGGAGACCGTCGCACTAGTCCCCGGTAGTCGCCGCGGCGAGGTCGAGCGCATCCTGCCCGCGCTAGTCGGCGCTGCCGAGATCATCGCCCGTCGACGCCCGGAAGCGCAGTTCCTGATCTCGCGGGCCCCGGGGCTGGAACTTGCACTGTTCGAACGGGTCCTCGCCGGCCGGGCCCTGGCTCGCGTTCGAGTTCACTCGGGAGACTTCCCCGAGATCCTCGGCGCCTGCTCGGTGGCCGCGGTGGCCTCGGGAACCGCGAGCCTTCAGGCCGCGCTGGCCGGAGTCCCGTTCGTCGTCGTTTACCGGATGAGCGCTCCAACTTACTGGCTCGGGCGAGCGTTGGTCCGTGTCGAGCACATCGCGTTGCCCAACTTGATCGCGGGACGACGAGTCGTTCCCGAACTGGTGCAGTCGGCCTGCGTCCCCGAGACGATCGCAAAAGAGTTGCTCGATCTACTCAACGACTCGCAGCGGGCGGGCGACTTGCGCCGCAGCCTGGCCGAGATCCGCGAGCGGCTCGGGCCACCGGGGATTTTCGAGCGCGCCGCGGAAGCGCTGCTCCAAGAGCTCGACACGCTTTCCCCGCGAACCCCTAGACTTTCGGCCCGACCCGCGTCCGGCCGCTGATGTGCTAGCGTTTCCTGTCCAACGCACCTCCGCTTCGGCGAAGGCGAACTCCGGAAGCTGAAGCGCCGCCGTGTCTATCCGCTCCATGACAGCCTTCGGGCAGGCCGCCGCCGAGATCGGTGGCTATCGGGTCGCGGTCGAACTGCGCAGCGTGAATCATCGATGGGCCGACTTGAAGCTCCGCTTGCCCGAATACCTGGCCGCACAGGAATCAGTCCTGCGTCGACGATTCCTCGATCGGATCCGTCGCGGTCGCGTCGACGCGATCGTTCGGGTTGAGGCTCCGGGTGGCGGCGAATCCCGTCCACGGCTCCAGCGCGCACTCCTCGACGAAGCCCTAGAAGCCGCGCGCCAACTTCGCGAGCAGCATGGAATCGCAGGTCAGGTCGATCTGGCGACGATTCTCGCGTTGCCGGGGCTGTTCCGCGTTGAAACGCCGGCCCCGCAATGGACCGACACCGAACTGGTCGAGCTGACCGCGCTATTCGATCAGGCCGTCGGCGCCTTGGATCGTGAGCGCGAGCGGGAGGGACGCCACCTCCGGGACGAATTGCGCTCACGGGCCGAGATCATGCAGTCCCACGTCGCCGCGCTGCGCGCCCGCGCGGTCGCGGAACCGGGCCGGTTGAGGAACCGAATTCTCGAGCGACTCGCCAATCTCGCACCGGATGTGGCACTTGATCCGGGTCGGCTGGCGCAGGAGGCGGCACTCGCCGCGGATCGGGCCGACATCACCGAAGAGCTCGTGCGCTTGTCGGGCCACTTGGCCGAAGTGGCACGGCTCGTTGAAACCTCGGGCGACGAACCGGTCGGAAAAAGCCTTGATTTCTTACTGCAGGAGGTCCACCGTGAGAGCAACACCGTCAACTCCAAGACCTCCGAGCTGGAGATGAGTCGGCTGGCGCTCGCGTTGAAGGCCGAAACCGAAAAACTGCGCGAACAGGTGCAAAACCTCGAATGAGCGAAGCGCGGCCGAATCGCGAGGGAATCCTGTTCGTGCTCTCGGCCCCCTCCGGCACCGGCAAGTCCACTCTCGTCAAGCGGCTGGTTCTTGAGTTTCCGGATCTCGAGTTCTCCGTTTCCTACACTACCCGGAAGTCCCGGGCTGGGGAGTGCGAGGGCGTGGACTACCAATTCGTCGATCGACCCGCGTTCGAAGGTCTGGTCGCGGCGGGGGCGTTGCTTGAGTGGGCCACCGTCTTCGGTGAGTTCTACGGCACGGGGCTCGAACGGACGCGAAGGGAATTGGCCTCCGGGCGCGACTTACTGCTCGATATCGACGTCCAGGGAGCGGGCCAGGTCCGCGGCTCGGCGGTCCCCTCGGTCTCGATCCTCGCCCTTCCTCCGGATTATGCGTCCCTGGAACGACGGCTGCGGGACCGGGGCAGCGAGGACCCGGCCCAGCGGGCCCCGCGGTTGGCCCGGGCGCGAGAGGAGGCGGAGAGCTATCCTCTGTTCGACTATCTGGTGATCAACGATCGTCTCGATGTCGCCTACGAGGACCTCGCAGCGATCGTCCGCGCGGAGCGTCGGCGAGCGTCCCGTTGTGGGCCAGAGGCGCGGAAAGTCGTCGAGTCTTTTCCAACGATGGGTGCCTGAGCGAGGAGAGCCAGCCGTGTTCAAGATTCCGGATTCGATTCTCAACAAATATGAGTTCGTGACGCTGGCGTCCAAGCGCGCTGAGCAACTGCAGTTGGGCGCGTTGCCGCGGGTGGGTTCCGAGTCGGCCAAATCGACGGTGGTCGCCCAAGAAGAGGTCGCGGCCGGCCTGATCAACCTGCGTGCGAGCGCGGAAGCACAGTCGCCGGAGTTGCAGGCCGAGGAAGAATGAGGCCGGGCGGCGATGCTCGTCGTCCTCGGTATCAGTGGGGGAATCGCGGCCTACAAGGCTTGTGAGATCGTGCGCGGCTTGGACCGCGGCTCCGTCGAAGTCCAAGTCGTGATGACCCGTAACGCAGCGCGCTTCGTCAGTCCGTTGACCCTCCGCACGCTTTCCCGCCGTCCCGTTTTGAGCGAGACTTTCGAGGCGCACGATGACGAGACGGTGCGCCACGTCGAGATCGCGCGGGAAGCCGCGGCACTGGTGGTGGCGCCGGCGACCGCGAATACGGTGGCCAAGTTCGCGCACGGGATCGCCGACGATCTCCTTTCCACGTTGCACCTCGCGGTCCGCTCGCCGGTTCTCGTCGCCCCGGCGATGAACACGCGGATGCTTCAGCATCCGGCGACACTGGAAAACTTGCATCGGCTCCGCGATCGAGGCGTCACCATCATCGAGCCGACACAGGGCTGGCTCGCCGAGGGAGAGATCGGCTGGGGTCGGATGAGCGAGCCAGCGGCAATAGTCGCCGCGACCTTGGCCGCGGCGTCGCGATCGACGGAGCTTGCCGGGCGAACGATCGTCGTCACCGCCGGGCCGACCCGGGAATCGATCGACCCGGTTCGTTTCCTTTCCAATCGCTCGTCTGGAAAGATGGGGTTCGCACTGGCGGCGGCCGCGGCCCGGCGCGGCGCCCGGGTCAAATTGATCAGCGGTCCAGTCGACGAGCCCGCCCCGTTCGGAGTCGAGATCGAACGCGTGACCACTTCGGCGGAGATGCGCATCGCGGTGCTCGCGGCGCGTCGTGGCGCGGAGGCGGTGTTCATGGCCGCGGCCGTCGCCGACTGGATTCCGCGAGCCGCCCCGTCAAAGATCAAGCGCAACGGCCGCCCGATCGCATTCCAGCTCGACGAAGGCCCGGACATCCTGGCCGAGCTCGGCCGGGCGCGCGACGAGCGCTTGCTCATCGGCTTTGCCGCCGAAACCGAGGACGTGACCGGGAACGCGCGGGGCAAGCTCGAGCGCAAGAATCTCGATTTCATCGTCGCCAACGATGTGTCACGTCCCCACGTGGGAATCGACGCCGACGAAAACGAGGTCACGATCATCTCGCGTGATGGCCGCGCGGTTTCGGTTCCGCGGGCAACGAAATCCGTCGTCGCCGAAGCGATTCTCGACGCCGTGTTCGCGGTCGCCGAAGCGAAGTGACTCAGGACTCCGACGCCGGCCGCGCAGCCCTAGGTGAGTGGCTGCGCTACCTCGGTGAAATCGGTGTCCGCGAGTTGCGCATCGCCGCGATTCCAGACAAGTCCGCCTCGCGGGCGACGATGGAGCCTGTCACGGCCAATCCGTCGCCAAGCGCGGCGGTCGAGCAACCGGTGCCGGCTACCGGCAGGTCCAACGTGACCCTCGTGAACGCGATCGCCGTCGGTCCCGCGGATCGCCTCAGGCAGGTTCGCGCGGATCTCGGCGAGTGCACGCGATGCAAGTTGCATCGCGGCCGATCCAAGATCGTCTTCGGCGTCGGAAATCCGCTGGCGCATCTGATGTTCGTCGGCGAAGGACCAGGGGCAGAGGAGGATCTCCGAGGTGAACCGTTCGTCGGCCGCGCGGGCAAAAAGCTCGATGACATGATTGGAGCGATCGGTTTGAAGCGTGCGGACGTGTACATAGCGAACGTCGTCAAGTGCCGTCCGCCGAACAACCGTGACCCGGACGTCGACGAGATCGCGGCCTGTTCGCCCTTCCTGTTGGAGCAGATCGCGGCGATTCGCCCGCGGGTGATCGTCACGCTGGGTGCGCCGGCGACCCGAACGCTGTTGCAAACGAGCATCGGTATCACGAAGCTCCGCGGCGTCTGGCAGAGCTTCCGCGGGATTCCGGTCATGCCAACGTTTCACCCGGCATACCTGTTGCGCGCCTACACCAAGGAGAATCGCGCCCTGGTCTGGGACGATCTGAAGGCGGCAAAGGCCCGGACCGAAGAGGTACCGTGAGCACCGAACCGGCGACTCCAGCCTTCGCCGGAGTGGCCGTCGCCGTGCCCGTGCGACGGGTTTTCACCTATCGCGTCACCGAGGAACTGGCGCGGCGGCTGGCGCGGGGTTCGCGAGTGCTCGTGCCGTTCGGGCGCCGTCGAATCCTGGGTACCGTGGTCGAGTGGCCTGCGCCGCCACCGGAGCCGACGATCGTGGTGCGTCAGATCGACGATTTGGCCGACGACTCGGAGGCGCTGCCCGAGTCGATTCTCGAACTGACCCGATTCGTAGCCAACTACTATCTCTGCTCCTGGGGCGAAGCGATCGAGGCCGCGTTGCCACCGAGCTTGGGTGCGCGGCGCCAGGAGAGCTGGATTCGGCGGCTTCCGCAAGCCGACATCTCCGTGGTTCCTGCACGCGCCACGTCGCGGCGCAAGCTCGTCGAACGCCTTCCGGCGGACGGCGCGACGTTCCCGCTCGCGGCACTGAGCGCGGCGGATCGGCGGCTCGTTCCGTCGCTGGCCCGTGCAGGTCTGATCGAGATCGTGCGCCAGGATCCAGAGGCCGCGCCGAGGCTGGCAGCGCGAGCGGCCGCGGCGGCGGTCACGCACCCGCCGACCGAAGGTCAATCGCGCGTGCTGGCCGCGCTCGATCCGGCGATCCAGGCCGGTGGATTCCAACCGTTCCTGCTGTTCGGCGCCACCGGCTCCGGCAAGACCGAGGTCTACCTCAGGGCGGCGGAGCGGACGATCGATGCGGGGCGGGGCGTGCTCTACTTGGTGCCCGAAATCGGTTTGACGCCGATGCTCGTCTCGCGGATCGCAGAGCGGTTCGGCGATCGCTG
The DNA here is from genome assembly GCA_031401755.1 of Acidobacteriota bacterium. Taxonomy (GTDB): domain Bacteria; phylum Acidobacteriota; class Polarisedimenticolia; order Polarisedimenticolales; family Polarisedimenticolaceae; genus JANNRU01. The sequence goes on from JANNRU010000394.1 coordinate 7,208, forward strand.
GGCCTTGATGCACAGTGGTCTGGGAAAGCGCGAACGTCACCGCGCCTGGTGGTCGGCTCGCAATGGTCAGGCTCGGGTCGTGGTCGGGGCGCGATCGGCGATCTTCGCTCCGCTTCCCGATCTCGGGCTGATCGTGGTCGATGAAGAGCACGACTCCTCCTACAAACAAGATGAGACCCCGCGATACCAGGCCCGGGATCTGGCGCTGGTGCGCGGAAAAAGTGCAGGGGCCGTCGTTATTCTCGGGTCCGCGACACCGTCCCTCGAGTCGTTTCGCCACGCGCAGGCGGGACGCTACGGGTTGTTGCGACTCGGAGGACGGATCGAAGCTAGACCCCTCGCCGCGGTTCAGACCGTCGACATGCGCGAGGAGTACCGGCGTAGTGGGGCGGTCTCACCGTTGTCGGTCGCGCTGCTGTCCGCGCTCGAGGAGACGCTGTCCAGGGGCGAGCAGGCTTTGATCCTGCGCAACCGGCGTGGTTGGTCCGCAGCGGTTCACTGCCCGCGTTGCGGCAATCGGGAGGGCTGCGACGAGTGCAGTGTGGCGTTGACCTGGCATCGCGCGCAGGGGAGGCTCACTTGCCATTGGTGCGGCCGGTCGCGTGCTTGGCCCGTCGCCTGCAGCGTCTGTAAGCAGACGGAACTGGCCCTGCTCGGGGAGGGCACTGAGCACGTCGAAGCCCTATTGCGCGACGCGCTTCCCGCCGCTCGGATCGAACGGATGGATCGGGACAGTGTTCGCGGGCGGGGAGCGGCGGAACGACTGTTGGGCCGTTTCGGGCGCGGCGAGATCGACGTCCTGGTCGGAACGCAGATGATCGCCAAGGGACACGATTTCCCGAACGTCACCCTGGTCGGCGTCCTGTCCGCGGATCAATCGCTGGGACTCCCGGATTTCCGGGCCGCGGAGCGTTGCTTCCAGTTATTGACACAGGTCGCTGGCCGCGCCGGGCGAGGAACACGTCCCGGGCGCGTGCTCCTGCAGGTCTTCGACCCCGACCACCCGATTCTGGCTCTCGCGGCGCGCCAGGACTTCGAGGGGTTTTACGAGCGCGAGATCGTCTATCGGCGGACGCTACGTTTTCCGCCGGTGGTCACCCTGGTCCGTCTCGGGATAGAAGATCGCGATCCGTTCCGCGCCCGTCGCTGGGCCGAACGACTCGGAGAAGCGCTGACCGCGGCCGGTGAGAGCCGGTTGATCCTCGCCGGCCCCGGCCCGGCGCCCATCGAGCGTCTGCACGGGCGTCATCGCCAACAGATCCTCGTTCGCAGCGCGGGGAGAATGCGTTTGCTGCGCGCGGTCGAACGCGCGCTCGTGATCGTCGAGGCGGAGGTACCGCGCAAGGCGATCGTCATCGATGTCGACCCGCAGAGTCTGCATTGAAAATGGATGGATACAGATGTCGCATGAGGTTGTCGACGCTCCGCTGATCGTCGCATCGATTCTCGAATCGAACCTCGAGGACACGCTCGTTTCGCTCCGGGGCGTTCGAATCGAGTGTGGCCTCGTCGAGATCCGGGCCGATCGACTCGACGCGGTATCCGTGAGGCAGGCCGTCCGTGCGGCCGCCCGGCCGATCATCGTGACCGTCCGCGGGCCATTGCCGCAGGGGCGTTTCGACGGAACGATCGACGAACGGAGGTTGCGGCTCGATGCGGCGCTCGAAGCCGGGGCCGAGTTCATCGACGTCGAGTACGACGGGCCGTTCCGCGAACTCGCTCGCGGCCCGCATGCTCGCCGCGTGATCTTGTCGCACCACGGTGCCCCATGTGAGGATGCGGCGCTCGGTGCGCTCTGGCGCGAAATGGCCGACTCTCCGGCGGCGCGCCTCAAGATCGTGCCGCACGCGCAGCGGCCGGCCGAACTTCGTGCCGTGCACGATCTGTTGGTCAAGACCCGGCACGATCGTCGTCTGTGTTGCTTCGCCTCGGGTCGGGCCGGGGCGCTGTCGCGCCTGCTCGCTCCCGCCTGGGGCTCCTGGGCGACCTATGGGGCTGCGCGGCCCGGCCGGCCGACGGCTCCCGGCCAGTTCACCGTCGACGATCTGGTCGATGTCTATCGCGTGCTGCGGATCGGCAATCGAACGCGCCGTTCCGCATTGCTCGGGTCCTCGGTCTTCGGCAGTCCGTCGCCCGCGATGCACGCGGTGGCGGGTGCTGATTCCGTCCTCTTTCCGGTCGAGATCGATGAGCTAGCGGAGGCCGACCCGATTCTTGGCGCGGGTCCCGAGTTCCGGATCTCGGCCCTGGCTGTGACCCGACCATTCAAGGAAGAGGTCGCGCGTCGCTGCGCGTCGCTCGATCCGATGGCCGAGCGGGCCGGTGCGGTCAACACGGTGCGCTGCACGTCGCGAGGTTGGGAAGGGTCCAATACCGACGCACCCGCCGCAATTGAACTGTTGGCGCGCGATTTGGTGCTCGCAGGGTCGCGCGTCGCGATCCTCGGGGGTGGCGGAACGGCCCGCGCGATCGGCAGCGCCCTGATCGTTCGCGGCGCGCAGGTGACTTTGTTCGTCCGGCAGGTCCGCAGCGCGGCTGCAGCGGCGGCCGCGATCGGGGCCACCGTACGACCCTGGGCCGAACGCCGCTCGGCCGAGTGGGATCTGCTGGTCCAGGCTACCCCGCTCGGGACACGGGGCGAAGACGCGCTCGAGGGGGCACCGCTCACCGGCCGCGCGTTACTCGATGTCGTTTACGCCGCCGGCGGAACCCCGCTCACACGGCGAGCGAAGATCGCGGGCCTGATAGTGATCGACGGCATCGATCTACTGGTCGAACAGGGGCGGCGCCAGATCGAAATCCTCATCGATGCCAGCCCGGACCGCTTCGCGATGCGTGCGGCAGCTGATGCCTGGCTCGCTGCGCGCACGCAGCAGGGCACCCCCGAGACGCCTTGACGGCCGCGAGCGATCCGCCTAACCTCGTCACGGTCGGTGTCTGGACCGGCAGAGTGGAGTTCATCATGAACGCAACCCGCCGACGATTCGCGCTGATGACCGGTACGATCCTGTTGCTCGGGTGGGTCGAGGTCGGCTGTGTTCGCCAACCCGTGCTCGGAACCCCGGCGAGCGGGGTCGACCGCAAGCTCTCGACGTTCGCCTACATCGAGGAAGGGGATCTCGTCACGCTGATCGTCGATACCCGTGCCACGCGCGACCGCGATCAGGCCGGCTACCTTCCTCTTGAGATCGCGATCGCCAATCGCGGGCTTAAGCAATTGACGTTGCGCCGCGAGTCGTTCACCCTCGCCGACTCCGAAGGCCGGCGCTATCCGATGGCGTCACCGACGGAGACTCTGGGCAACTATCAGTTCCTGGAATTCGATCGCACCCTGGCCGAGTTGGAGGGAATCGTGTTCAATCGCTTCGGGGCGTTTACGCGTTACCCGAGCAACTTCAGTCCGACACTGACGCTCGGTTCGGGTCGCACCAACGTCGTCCAGGATCTCGTGTCCCTGCCGCGTTTCGGTTACTTGATCGACCTGATCTACTTTCCGGTTCCCGAGGGCGGCGTCCTGGGTCGACGCTTCGAGCTCTTCGTCGATGCGCCGGAGTTGGCCGACCCGCTTTTCGTCCGTTTCGAAGTTCGTTGACGCGTTTCCAATTCCGCCGGTGTTTGTGTGCTTCGCGTACTTCTCATCGACAACTACGACTCGTTCACCTACAACTTGGCCCATGCCATGGCGGCTCTCGGCGCGCAGGTCGAGGTGCGGCTCAATGACGCGATCGACGTCGGGAGGATCCTCGACGGTGGCGAATTCGAGGCAATCGTGCTCTCGCCGGGACCGGGTCGCCACGAGGATGCCGGTCGTACCCCCGATGTCGCGCGCTTGGCCCCGGGACGTATTCCGCTGCTGGGGGTTTGCCTCGGCCATCAGGCGATCGCCGCCTCATTCGGCGCGCGAATTGTCGCCGCACCACAACTTGTCCACGGCAAACGGTCAGCGATCCATCACGACGAGTGCGGGTTGTTCCAGTCGATCCCCAACCCGTTCGCGGCCGTGCGCTATCACTCTTGGGTCGCTGAGCGCGCGCGGTTTCCGGCGGATCTCGCGGTCAGCGCTTGGACCGACGACGACGTCGTGATGGGGCTGTACCATCGCCGCCTTCCGGTGTGGGGCGTGCAATTTCATCCGGAATCGGTGGGAACCCTGGCCGGGCCGGCGCTGCTCGCGAACTTTCTGCGGCTCGCGGAGTCATGGAACGACGAGCCGCGCTTGCCGGAGCAGTGGATTGATGGTAAGAAACCACCCGTTCGGCAGCGTAGGGAGACCAAATGCATTTGGGACCGTTCAACTTGAAGCAGTGGATCGACGAGCATCGCCAGCTGCTGAAACCTCCCGTCGGCAACATGATGGTCTGGCAGGACGCGGACTTCTTGGTCATGGTCGTCGGGGGACCAAACCAACGCAAGGACTTCCATGTCGAGGAGGGCGAGGAGTTCTTCTATCAAGTCGAAGGTGACATCACCCTTCGAGTGATAGAAGAGGACCAGGTTCGAGAGATTTCAATCCGTGAAGGGGAGATTTTTCTTCTACCGCCTCGAGTTCCGCATTCGCCCCAACGTCCGGCGAACACCGTGGGCCTCGTCATCGAACGTCGACGCGCGGCCGGCGAGAGCGACCACCTCCGCTGGTATTGCGACGAGTGCGGCGGATTGCTGCACGATTCGTCGTTCGAGCTCAAAGACCTGGGTAGCCAACTGAAGCCGGTCATCGAACGGTTCTGGGCCACGGAGTCGCTGCGCACCTGTGGCGCTTGCGGTGCGGTCTTGCAGCCTCCGCGGATTCGCTGAGCGGCCGCGCGGAAGGACCGGATGCCTCCGCGCCCGCTAAAGATCGACCTGCACACCCACATCCTGCCCGAAACGTGGCCCGACCTCGAGGCTCGATATGGTGTTCCGGGGTTCCTGAGGATCGAGCACAGCGGTGGGGGTTGTGCGCGATTGATGCGCGGCGCGGAGCTGTTCCGGGAGATCGACGCGCGCTGTTGGAGCCCCGAGCGACGCCTGGCAGATTGCGCCCGTGACGCCGTCGATGTTCAAGTGCTCTCCACCGTTCCGGTGATGTTCAGTTACTGGGCCAAACCCGAGCACGCGCTCGATCTGGCCCGCCGACTGAACGACCATCTGGCCGAGATCGTGGCCGAGCATCCGCAGCGGTTCGTCGGACTTGCAACCGTGCCGCTGCAGGATCCGCAACTCGCGATCGCCGAGCTGGAACGGGCGGTCGGGGTTCTCGGTCTCGACGGGGTGGAAATCGGTTCGCACGTCAACGATTGGGAGCTTGGCCAGCCGGAGTTGTTTCCATTTTTTTCACGGGCTGCGGAGTTGGGTGCGGCGATCTTCGTTCACCCGTGGGAAATGTTGGGGGGCGCCCGGTTGAAGCGCTACTGGCTGGCCTGGCTCGTCGGCATGCCCGCAGAAACGGCTGCCGCCGCCTGCTCTCTGGTGTTCTCCGGAGTCGTTGAGCGACTGCCCGCTCTGCGGATCGCGCTGGCCCACGGAGGCGGCAGCTTCCCAGCGACGATCGGGCGAATCGCTCATGGCCACGCGGTTCGCCCCGACCTCTGCGCGATCGACAACCCGCGCACGCCTAGCGCTTACTTGACGCGGTTCTGGTATGACTCTCTCGTCCATGATCCTCGCGCACTGCGTTATTTGATCGATACTGTCGGTGCGTCACGGATCGCGCTAGGGACCGACTATCCGTTTCCGCTCGGAGAATCCGAGCCCGGGCGGCTGATCGGCGAGCTTGCCGCCGCCGATGAACTCGACGATTCGATTCGCGATGCGTTATTGGGCGGGAACGCGCTCGATTTCCTCGGCCTGGACGGGGATCGATTCCGCTCGTGAGCACCCCGGCGATTCTGGACGAGCCGCAGGCGCTGGAGCTCGACCGCCGCGACACGCTCGCCGGCTTCCGCTCGCGCTTCTGCGTCCCGCTTTCTCCCCGTCTGGAGCCGGTCGCCTATTTTTGTGGCAACTCGCTGGGACTGGCCTCGGACCGAGCACTCCGCCGTGTCGAGGTCGAACTGGAGCGTTGGCGGAATTTGGGTGTGGATGGTCATTTCTCTGGGGAGTGGCCCTGGTACTCCTATCACGAGAGCGTAAGGGACCCGTTGGCCCGCCTCGTCGGTGCGCGGCCGATCGAGGTGGTCGCAATGAACTCCCTGACCGTGAACCTGCACCTTCTCCTGGTTTCGTTCTTCCGACCCGCCGGGAAGCGATCGAAGATCTTGATGGAGGACTGCGCCTTTCCGTCGGATACCTATGCGGTGCACTCCCAATTGGCGTGGCACGGGATCGATCCCGACCACGGTTGCCTGATCGCGCGACCGCGCCCCGGCGAGAGCGCGTTGCGGACCGAAGACCTCGAAGCGATGCTCGATCGACACGGCGACGAAATCGCGCTTGTGTTGCTGGGCGCGGTCAACTACTTCACCGGTCAACTGTTCGACGTGGCTCGAATCGCCGCGGCGGCGAGGCGGGCCGGAGCGCTGGTCGGGCTGGACTTGGCCCACGCAGTCGGCAACGTTCCGCTGGCGCTACATGACTGGAACGTCGATTTCGCTGTCTGGTGCTCCTACAAGTACCTCAACGGAGGGCCCGGAGCGGTGGCGGGTGCGTTCGTGCACGAACGACATGCGGACGCAGTACAGTTGCAGCGGCTCGCCGGGTGGTGGGGCAACGACCCGCAACGTCGTTTTCGAATGCATTTGGAGCCACGCTTTCGACCGGCGCGCGGAGCGGACGGGTGGCAGATCAGTAACCCGCCGATCCTCGCGCTGGCGCCGATCGTCGCTTCGCTGGCGTTGTTCGAGGAAGCGGGATCGCAGCGGCTGCGGGAGAAGTCGATCGCCTTGACCGGTGCGCTCGAGGCGACTGTCGACGCGGTCGGCGCAGGAAAGGTCGAAATCCTCACGCCACGGGATCCGATGGCCCGAGGATGTCAGCTGTCGTTGCGCGTGGCCGCGGACGGACGCGAACTTGCCCGGCGATTCCTCGACGACGGTATCACGGTCGATTTCCGCGAGCCCGACGTGGTTCGCGCCGCTCCGGTGCCGCTGTACAATTCGTTCCACGATCTGTGGCGCCTGGGTCGCTCCCTAGCGGACTGGGCGTGCCGAACAGGAGACACGACATGAACCCGGACCCGCCGCAGGGACTGAACTATTCGAGCTACCTCCGAATCGGCGAGCTCCTCGGGTTGCAGCAGCCGCGGTCGTCTCCACAAGAGCACGACGAGATGCTGTTCATCATCATCCATCAGGTCTTCGAGCTCTGGTTCAAGCAGATGCTCCATGAGCTCGACCGCGTGAAGCTCGAGTTTAGCGCTGGACACGTGTTCGATGCGATCACGACGCTGAAACGGGTCCGGATGATCCTGAAGACGATCGTCGGCCAGCTGGACATCCTGGAAACGATGACCCCCATGTCCTTCGGTGCATTTCGCGATCGACTGGAGACGGCGTCGGGGTTCCAGTCGGCCCAATTTCGCGAAGTCGAGTTCGTCCTCGGTCACAAGCGTCCTGGCGTGCTCGCGCATCTCCCGGACCACGCCTGGGGCCGCGATCGTGCGCAGCGCCGGTTGACCGAGCGCTCGATCGTCGACCATTTCTACGATCTGCTCGAGCGCCGTGGTGCCGCCATACCCAGCGGCGTTCGCGCACGTGCGGCGGATGCGCCGGCAGAGGCCGATGCCGAAGTCCAGCGGGGGATTCTGGTTCTCTACCGACAGGATCCGGCGATGGCGGCGCTGTTCGAGATGATGCTCGACGTCGACGAGGGCTTGCAAGAGTGGCGCTATCGCCACGTCAAGCTCATCGAGCGCACGATCGGCAACAAGCACGGCACGGGGGGGAGCCTGGGCGTGGAGTTCCTGAAAAAGACGCTATTTCAACCGGTGTTCGCCGATCTGTGGGCCGTTCGGCGGGAGATGTGAGCTGAGCATGAAGATCTGGGATGTGTCGCCGCTGCTCCATCCAGGAGTCGCCGTTTGGCCTGGCGACAGCGGGCTATCCCGTGAAGTCCTTCTTGATCTGGAGCGCGGCGACGGATTGACCCTCTCGACCCTCCGAGCGACTGTCCATCTGGGTGCGCATGCCGACGCTCCGAGCCACTACGCTCGTGGAGCGCCGACGATCGGTGAGCGGCCGCTTGAGTTGTATCTCGGAGCGGCAGAACTGCTGCGCGTACGACCCAAGCGCGGAACGTTGATTGAACCGGATGACCTGCCACGGATTCCGCGGGCACCGCGGGTGTTGCTGGCGACCGGGTCGTTCCCGGATCCCGACTGTTTCTCCCAAGGGTTCACGGCCGTCTCTCCCGCCCTCGTCGAAGCGCTCGGTCAACAGGGAGTCCGACTGCTCGGTGTCGATACTCCGAGCGTCGATCCGTTCGACTCGAAGGAGTTGCCGGCCCACCACACCGCCCTGCGACACGATATGGCGCTGCTCGAAGGCTTGGTGCTTCGCGACGTGCCCGAGGGGATCTATGAACTGATCGCTCTGCCGTTGCGCTTGGCCGGATTTGACGCGAGCCCGGTTAGGGCCGTACTGCGTACGATCACCGACGCTCCGGAACGGATTCGTTAGTGGCGAAAGGCACGACCATCGCGCTCTCAGGAAATCGTGGCGATGACCTTCAGTTCGATGGCGATCGGCGTCGGCAAGGAACCGACCTCGACAGTCGTCCGCGCTGGTGGGTCGGTCGGGAAATACTCCGACCAGAGCCGATTGAACTCGGCGAAATCCCGTTGCATATCGGTCAGATACACGGTGACGTCGACGATGCGGTCCCAACTCGATCCGGCGTCTTCGAGCACCGCACGGACGTTTTTGAAGACCGCGTGACACTGCTCAACGATGTCGTGGTCGATCACGAGTCCGGCCGCGTCTAGCGTCGTTCCAGGGATGCGATCGCCGCCGCGGACCCGCGGCCCGATGCCGGACAGGAACAGCAGATTGGCCACACGTCGCGCGTGGGGGAAACCGCCGACCGGCTCGGCGGCGCGCGGACTGTTGGTGTCCCGGAACCGCTCGTTCATCACGGGTACTTGATACAGACGTTCTTCGGTTCGGTGAAGAAACGCAACGCGTCGGCGCCGCCTTCACGTCCGATGCCGCTTTGTTTCATGCCGCCGAACGGGACGCGCAGGTCGCGCACGAGCCAGCAATTGATCCAGACGGTACCGGCGTCGAGCCCCTCGGCCAGGGTCAGGGCAGCGTCAAGGTCGCGCGTCCAGACGGACGCGCTCAGGCCGTAAGGCGTCGCGTTGGCGCGCTCGACGGCTTCGTCGATCGAGTTGAACGGCGAAATCGTGACCAGCGGCCCGAAAACCTCCTCGCAGTCGACGCGACTCGCCGTTCCGAGACCGGTCACGATGGTCGGTTCGTAGAAATAGCCGTCGCGACATCGTTCGGGCAGCGCGACTGGCGCGCGGCCCCCGGCGAGGATCTGGCCGCCCTCGGTTCGAGCCAACTCCACGTATCCGCGCACCTTGTCCAAATGGGTGCGCGAGACGAGGGCCCCTTGGTCGGTTGCTTCGTCGAGCGGATCCCCGACCTTCAACTGACGTGCCGCGGCGACGAAACGTTCGAGAAACTCCTCGAAGACCGTCGAGTCGACGAGGATTCGCGAACCGCACAGGCAGATCTGGCCTTGGTTCTGAAAGGCCGCCCGCAGTGCACCGGGAACGGCAACGTCGAGATCCGCTTCGGCGGTGATGATCGTGGCGTTTTTCCCGCCCAATTCGAGCGCCAGCCTTTTGAACATCGGTGCGGCCACGCGAGCGATGGCGGCGCCCGTCGTGGTCCCGCCGGTGAACGAGATCGTGGGCACTTCGGGATGCGCGACCAATGCGGCGCCGGCTTCCGCCCCAGTGCCGTGGACCAGGTTCAGGACGCCCCGCGGGAGAATCGCGGAAGCGGCTCGGGCCAGCATCGAGGCGGTCCAGGGAGTCAATTCGGAGGGCTTGGCCACGACCGTGTTCCCGGTCGCCAGCGCCGGCGCGATCTTCCAGGTCAGGAGGTACAGCGGTAGGTTCCAAGGTGAGATCAGTCCGGCGACGCCCCGCGGACGACGCAGGGTCACGTTGAGCGCGATCCGGTCTTGCGCGTGGGATTCGGAGGAGCCGTGAAGGATCGCGGTCGCGAAATGCCGGAGATTAGCGGCCGCTCGCGGGATCTCGATCTCCCGGGCGAGCCGGATCGGTTTCCCGCTGTCGACGCTTTCCGCGCGCGCATAGTCGGCCAGTTCGCAATCGAGTCGACCCGCCAGCTCGAGCATCAATCGCGCCCGTTCGGCGGCGGGGGTCCGGGACCACGCGGGAAAGGCGGCGCGGGCGGCGCCGACGGCATGATCGACATCTCGGCCGTCGCTCGCGGGGATTCGGCAGTAAACCTGGCCGGTTGCCGGTTCGATGCCGTCGAGGTACCGACCGCCGAGGGGTTCGACGAACTCACCGTCGATGCAATTGCGCAGCGTATCCACGCCGGTGTCCGCCGGCCTAGCCGCGCAGCGCGGCCCAGCCCGCAAACAACTCGTCGAGGAGCTCGCGCAAGCGGGCCAAGACCAACTGGTGAAATTCGCGGGCACGTGTGGGATCGAAGTCCGGAGCTCCGTCTCCCTCGCGTTCCTGCCGCTCGAGGATGATCGTCGCCGGGAACGGGCGCGCCCGCACCCCGGAGTGTCGAGCGGAGCGCCGCGCGCGGGCGTGACGCTCGGTATCGATCGACTCGGGGTCGATCACGAGCATCATCGCCGTCTCCTCGATCCCGGCATGGCCCGACGCGTGCTCGCCCCAGATCCGGCGCGAGGCCTCGTCGGCGGCACCCCACCACTCGACCGCGGCGGCGAACGCGCGGCGCTCGTTCCACAGGCGGGCGACGACTTCGGCTACCTCACTACTTTGGCCACCGTGGCCGTTGATCAGTACGACGCGGCGGAACCCGGTGTCGACGAGCCCGGCCGCTGCGGCGAACAGATGTTCGCGAAACACGGACGAGCCGACGGTGGTCGAGCCGGGATAGGGGAGCAAGGTATTGGTCACCCCGAAGCGGATCGACGGGGCGACCAGCGCGTCGTGATGGGGTGCCAGCGCCAGGGCCAAGTGCTCGGCGATGAGCGTGTCGGTTCCCAGAGGCAATCCGCCGTGGGCTTCAAGCGTTCCGACCGGAAGAAAGACGAGATCGGTCCGCGACGGGACAAGGTCACGAAACTCTTCCCAGCAAAGTTGTTCGATCCGTCGGCGCATCGCGACTCCGCAGCAGCACTCTAGCAGCCGGCAGCGGGCCCGGTCGCCGGAATGCTGATGCGGAACTCGGCCCCGACTGCGGGGGCGTTTTCGACTTCGATACGGCCACCGTGGGCTTCCACGGCCCGACGCACGATCGCCAGGCCGAGGCCGGTGCCCGACGACTTGGTCGAGAAGTAGGGCTCGAACAGTCGGCTGCGCGCTCGAGGGGACACGCCGTGGCCGGTGTCACGCACGCAGAATTCGACTTCGCGCCCCGCGGCAGCCTCGGCCACGACGAGCGTCAGAGTCCCACCCTCGGGCATCGCCTGGAGCGCGTTTTCGACGAGGTTGATCACCGCCCGCGCCAGGACTCTGCGGTCGATCGTGATCCGCGGCGTCGGGGCGTACTCCTCGACGATACGGATCCCCGGAGGAGGAGCGGCCCGGTAGGGTGCGACCGTGTGACTCATGAATTCCACGGGATCGACTGACTCGGGCGCCAGGTTCGGCAGTTTGGCGTAGGTCGAAAACTCGCTGGCGATCTCGCGCAAGGCGCGAACTTGGCGCAGGATCGCGTCCAGGCAATCGTCGATCTCCTTCGATGGGAGGATGCCTCGGTCGGCGAGCAAGCGCGCGACATGCTCGGTTGACAGTTGGATCGGTGTCAGGGGGTTCTTGATCTCGTGCGCGATCGCTCGCGCCATATCGGCCCAGGCCTCCAACTGGTTGGAGCGCATCAGATCGGTCACATCGTCGAGCAAGATCAACTCTCCGAAACCCGCGTGCGCCGCGTCGCGTAACTCCACCCGGACCAGGCGTAGGCGCTGCAATTCCGAACCCGATCCAAGGTCGACTTCGATCGGCTCGCCGCGTGAGGGGTCGGCCCGCAGCAGGGCTTCGGCGAGCGGCGCCAGCGACTCGCACCCGTAGAGCGCGGTAACGAGCTCGGCACCCGCTGTCAGCCGATCGCGACAGCCTTCGAGCAAGGCTGCCGCCGCGGGATTGACGGTGACGATGCGACCCTCCGGGTCGAGCGAAAGAACGCCGGTTGTCGCGTGCTCGAGTAATGCTTCCATGTAGTCGCGGCGGCGCTCGAGGTCTTCGCGTTGATCGGCCAGAGCTTCGGCCATCGAGTTGAATCCATGCGCGAGCCCCGCAAGCTCGTCTTGGGTTCGCGGCGACAAACGCGCCGAATAGTCACCCGACCCGATGCGGGCGCTGGCGGCCATCAGCTCACGGACGGGGGTGGCCACGGTCCGAGCGAGCACGGCCGCCCCGGCGGCGAGCAAGCCGACGAGAACGACGGTCGCGAGCAGGATCATTTCCAGCACACGAGTCACTTCGCGCTGGATCTGGCGCTCTTCGGCGATCAGTGGGACGGCGAGGATCAGAGAGCCCGGCGGCATCGACTCCACGCGAATCGGGCTATAGGCCACGGTGATCGCCGTTGCGCCGAGTTGCGTGCGCTCCACCACGATCGGCATTCGATCCTCAACGAGCCGCGAGTAGACTGCTCCGTCCAGCCGCGGCGACAAGAGCCCCGACGAGAACAGCTCGCGGCGTGAGGTGGCCTCGAGCAAGCCGTCGTGGAAGATGTGGATCTCCTGTCCGACCACCTCGCTGAGCCAGCTGAGCAGGCCGTCTTCTGTATCATTGACGAGCGCGAGCACGTCTTCGATCGCGCGCTGTGCGGCAGCGGCGGCCTGGGTGGCCGATGCGAGCCGCGCGGCTTCGCCACGGTTCTCGATGTAGCCTCGCAGGACCAGCGCCAGACCGATCAACGGGACGACCGACGCCAGCAGCAGAGTCGCGACGAGTTTGCGATAGAAGGAGCCGCGGAACGAGGCGACAAGCCTGGACAGGCCCCCCGGCCGGAGCAACTTGCTGGCCAGGATGCCGGCGGCCCAAACGAGGAGTCCGAACAGCAGCAACCGGACGGCGGAAGCGCCTGTTTCGATTCCGGACCGAATCGGCAGTAATAGTAAGTGCATGCGCCGGTCCGGCGGTTCGACTCCGGCGACGGCGAGATAGGCCTGGCCTCCGGTCACGATCCGCTGTGTCGTTCCGTTCGCTGCGGCCTCGCGCAGGATTAGGGTATCGGCGGGCGGTTGGTGCAGGGTCGAAAGAACGATGCCGCCGTCCGCGTCGTACAGAACGTACTCTGGCGTGATCTCGTACTTGCCGATTCCTGGCGCGGTCAGGCTTGGTCCGAGGGCGGCGAGGAAGGGTTGCGTCGAAGGCAGGAACGGAAGGTTGTCCGGCTCGTCGAGGACATGTCCGACGACGAAGCCGGAATCGGGCTCGATCCGCGCTTCGGCGTGAAGCACCGAGCGCAGTCGCGAGGGCGATAACTCGACCGCCTCGCCGCGCGCACGAGTCGAGCCCGAGTTGGCCAGATCGGGCGCAAGCGGCGGCAAATCGAAGGAAAATTGACTGATCCTGTTCTCGTCGTCGTCGAGGATCTCAATCGACGACTTGTAACCGGAGCCGTAAAGCGGGCTTTCGACCCAATCCCGGTAGGCAACGAACTCCGGCGATTGGAGCGCTCCGACCCCTCCACGATGCCGTTCGGCGATCGTCGCCACCGCCGACTCCAGCGTTGCTGCGCGGAGGCTCGACTGCGTGAGAGCCTGACGCAATTGCTGGGTTCGCAACTGCTCCGACGCTGCGACACCGGCTCCGTCCCCGAGGCGAAAGATCATCCAAGGACCGAGGACGAGGATCGTGGCGACGGCCGTCGAGCCCATTCGTCGCCGCGACCCGCGCGCATCCCCGCGTCGAATCAACGCCATGGATGTGCCGGCAATGGAACCTACCGCCAACAATGGCAAAACCAGTCCTAGCCACAGCACGTTCTCGGGAACCAGGTTCAGCGACGGTGGGCGATCGGCCAGCGCAATACGAGAGTTCTTCGCCAGTAGGATCGCCAGTTGATCCAGCGCGCAGACCGCCGGGACGAGCGCGGCAACGGCGAAGGCGACGGCGATCCAAGGCCGCCGTCGGGAGAGGATTCTCAGGCGCGTGCGCAGGACCCCGGCGATCAGTACGGCGGCCAGACCGGTGAGCACGAGATCCCCGGGCGAGCGCAAGGCGCCGCCGATCCCTCCGGCCCCGAATAGACTGGCCGACCCGATGGACCGCGGCAGCAGCACCAGCGGCGCGTCCGGTTGCAAGAGCAGCAGACGGCCGGCGCAGATCACGGCGATCGAGAGCGCCGATCCGACGGGCGAGCGCGAGGCCGCACGCCAGTCGAACGAGAGGCCGACGAGCGCCAGCAGGACGAGCGCGGCGACGGCCACCGCGCGCCTGGAAACCGGGGTCGTGCCGGTCTCCGGATCGGTCGGCAGAACCCGAGCTTGACCCAGGATTTCTCCTGAAGGCGAACGAAGAAGTGGTGACTGAGTGGGCCCGGACGCCAAGGAATCAACGAAGTCGACTTCGATTGCGCCGCGCAATCGCGCGGGAAGGAGTGCTTCGAACGCAAGATCGGAATTCGTGGAATCGATGATGAAGCAGGCCGAAGCGCTCCTGCCGCGGTCATCCGGCCCGACGTTGACGATGAGCCGTGTACGGACCCCCTCGACCCGAGTTGCGAACCGAGGCTCGCCGGGTCGCGTCGCGGCCGGGGAGCCACGCCACGCGCGGTAGCGCAGATCGGGTCCAAGGACGCCGACACCCTCCAGGCGGGTGGCCAACGGACCGGCGGCCGCCAGCTCGGTCGCGAATGCCGGAGAGCGCGCGAGCGCGGCTTCGGCGATTCCGTCCGCGACGAGGAGCAACGCGTGGAACTGCTGCTCGAAGAGCACCAAGGTCGTGCCGGGGTCTGGCGGCGTCTGCGCCCCCCGCGCGTGCTCCGCCCACTGCGTCAGCCCCAAGGCGGTGGCGGCGCCGAGGAGGATCGTGGCGAACCGCACCCTGATCGGGCGGCGACGCCCGCGCGAGATCATCGGCCGGTTTCTCGGATCTCTTCGAGCACCCAGTGCCCGTTTTCAGGCCGTAAGGTGAGATGGAAGCCGACTTGATGCAGGCGGCCCTCGCGATCCTTGACCGTCGCACGACCGAGAATCCAGGCGAAACGCGGGTCCGCGTCGTCGATCCGCAGCACATCGAAGGACCGAACCGCTCCGGAGAGCAAGAAATCCCTCAGCAGCGCCTGAACCTGTGCCGGACTGAAGACTCCGCTTTCCGGTCCGAGACAACCAAGATGCATTCGCACCTTGCCTTCCTTGGGCAGGAGCGGGGCGAGGAGGGCGGGTTCGGCGCGGACAAAAGCTTGGCCGAACAGGCGCGCCGCCACGCGAACGGGATCGGCGTCAGCGGGTGCACCGGCGACCGCGCCGACGGTGACCATCGCAACCGCGAATCCGAACATGCGCACCACGAAAGGCTCCGAGGGGAGAATAGAGTGGCGCGTGCGGGGGTGTCAAACCGAGCGGGTCGAGCCACGTTTACGCTGCCCCGTGCCTGTGCTATAACCCGGCGGTCGAGCACGTTCACCGGGGCGTTAACTCAGCGGTAGAGTGCCATCTTCACACGGTGGAAGTCGCTGGTTCAAATCCAGCACGCCCCACCAGGTTACGTCGATTCGTCGGAATGGGCGGCTAGCTCAGCTGGGAGAGCGCGGCGTTCGCAACGCCGAGGTCGAGGGTTCGAGCCCCTTGCCGTCCACCAA
>JANNRU010000395.1:0-9059 GCA_031401755.1 Acidobacteriota bacterium
GCACCGGGATCGACCCCATGGACGGTCAGAGCGACCACGTGATCGGTCTGCCCGTGGCCCGCTCGCACCAGCGCACAGAAACGGTCCGTAGCAATACCGTGGGTCCGCAGGTCGATCACGCCTTCGACGTCGAGGCCGGGCTGGTGGGCGTCGGCCAATCCCCCGAGATAGTCCGAGTCGATGCCGTGAGTTCGGAGACGAACGAGATCTTCGACGGTCAGATCGAATCCCTCGACGGCTCGCAGGGACGCCACCGCCTCCGGATCGAGGCCGTGCGATTGGAGCCGGATCAGGTCGTCGGAGTTCGACGGAGGGAGACCGGCGTCGGCCATGCCGCGGAGAAATCGCGGGTCGATCCCATGGGCTCGGAATCGAATCAAGTCCTGCACCGGAATCCCAGTCAGACCAAAGCTGGCCAACTCCTGCGCGACAGCCACCGGAACGCCGTGAACGCCGAGATCAATCAACTCATCGATGCCCGGCCGATATCCCAGAGCCTGCATCCCCGAGACGAACGCAGCGTCGAGCCCGTGGGACGACAGCCGAAAGAGATCGTCGACACCGAGCTTCGAATAGCCGGCTTCGGACAACCCCACGATCAAATCTGCGCGAACCTCGTGGACTGCCAACCGCAGCAAGTCGTCCAGGGTCGGGATATCAATCCCGGCCGCGCCGAGTCGAGCGGCAAACTCCACATTCGGCTCGACGACGAAGCTCCCGGACGGTCGTCCGAGCCAGCGACCCTGGCCGGTGAATCGCAGCGTGGCTGCGTCGCGGACCCAGGCGAATCGCAGCGGTTTGCCCGTCGATTTGAGGTCGGCCCGCGAGAACCCTTCGAACTCGACCGGATTGAGCGATAGAGAGATCTCCTGCCCTCGATCCGTGGAAAGCTCGAAGGAAATCTGGTCGCCGAAAAGCGGTAATTTCGAGCGCCAGGTTCCGGAGACAAGTGGCGGGTCGGACGATCGCGCGACGCTGACGGCCATGACCCACAAAGCGGCAAACACCACGACGATCTTCGGTCGGCGCATCTCCGGCTCCTCTTCCGATCGGATTCTCGTCCTAACTGACGCGCCCGGCCTTGCCTGGGTTCCATTCGGCGCAGCGCTCAGCTCGAACGCCCGCTGCCCTCGGCCGAATCGAGAGCCCGCCTCAGAGCGGCCATCCGGCGGTCGCGCTCGCGCGCGAACCGTTCGATTCCGTCGAAGATCCATCGCGGCGACAGGTGAGCCTCTTCGAGGACCTCTTCGACCGAACCGCCGGTGCGCCATCGATCGTCCCAGTCGGAGAAGAGTGAGTACTCCGCCGCGATCGGGTGGGTGATCCAGTCGGCGCTGACGCGCCTTGCACGGTTGCTGATCACCATCGAGTCCCAGCGATCGGCAATCGAGGCGACGCGCTCCCGCCATGGGTCGTCCTGGAGCCGGAAGAGTTGCGGTGAGATCGCGGCCACGATCTTGACGTTGAGGCCCGCCCGATCGAGCTCGGGAAGGAGCCCGACCAGGTTCGCCGTCGTCAAAGTTCCCTGCACGAAAACGGTACCCATCCGTGGACGATCCGGCTTGTAGTCGCGAATCAGGTAGGCCCCACGCGCCGCCTCGAAGTACGAATCCATGCCGAGCGCCTCGCGGTCGGGAATTCGAACTTTCGGCCGCGTCAAATGCAAAGCGACGATCGGCGCCGCCTGGGAGAGCGCTGCGCCAAGCACGACCGGGACTTCGTTGTACTCCCAGGGATGCAGATCGATCACGTGGCCGTCCGGGAAGAGCTGGGTGACACCCGGCGCAAAGATGCCGAAGTGCGTTCGCGAGTCCTCGGCGGTCTCAGGTCCAGAGTGCCCCGCGATCCAGAGCACCTTGCCGACCTTCAGTTCGCAGTCCTGGGCCAGTTGACTGTAGAGGCGTAGCGGACCGTACTTGAGATAGGAAAACGACCCGTAGGTCGAGCAAGCGCTCCAGAATCCGTTGAAGTCGACCATCGGATCCTCGGCCAAATTGACCGAGGCGATGCCCGCGCAGAGCCCCGCGTTCGTGAACTCGGTGATTTGCTGGGGTAGCAGCGCGCCGCGGGGGTTGTGGTCGCGCTCGTACCAACCCCAGCCCTCCGTGCCATCAGACCCCTTGGCGAAACCGGCGATGTTCGTCGACTCGGCCAGATCCGCCGAACAGGCCAGGAACAACGGGCGGTCGTATTCACGCCGGCCAAGTGAGTTGACGTAGGCGGCCCACGACGCAAGTCCCGCGCGGTTCGGCTGCTCGTCGCCGGGCTTGGCCCAGATCGCGGCCGGGTAGCGCCGAGGATCGAAGATTCGTTGATCGTCAAAGATCCCGGCGCTCTTTCCACCGAGCCGGAACTGGGTGATCTGTTCGGGAACCTGCCCCGCGAGCTCGACGAGGCGACTCGATAGGTAATCGACGAGCGCATCGTTTTGACGCAAGACACCGATCGCGATCTCAAAGTTTCGACGAGCCTGTGCGGCAAGCGCCGCCGGCTCCTTAGGCGCGGGCTGATCGACGCCTTCGTAGGCGACTCCGTGTCGCGCCATGAACTCCTTGCGCAGCGTCCAGAACAGATCGCTGTTCATCGCGTGCGGGGTTCCGTGGGACTTGTTGTCGTATTTCAGATAGCCGCGCCCCTTGCGCGTCTTGAACCAGGCGACCGAAGGAAGATTCGGGCCCGCGTCGCCAAAGGACGCGTCGAGAATCGCGCGGGTCACCGGGGCCCATTCGGATCCCTGCTCGGTGCCGACGACGCGCCAACCGTAGGACTTGAACCAATCCTCAGGCGTCCCGTGCACGACCGACGACACCGCGTTGTCGTCGATGCCGTAATCGTTCCAGTCCAAAAGAAAGACCAAATTGCCGAGGCCCAGCCCCCACGCGGTGTTCCGCGTCTCGTGACTCGCGCCGGGGGTCAGGCCGCCCTCGCCCTCGAGTACGAAAACCTTCACGCCGTCGGCGCCCGCCGCCTTGAGCGCCATCGCTTCGCCCGCGCTCGATGGCATGCCGTGGCCTGACGGACCCGTGTTCCACTTGAGGAACAGTGTCTTACCTTCCATTTCGGCGTGGCCGGGCAACCCCTTGTTTCGTCTCAAGAGCAGCAGGTCTTCCCAGGTCAACGCGTGCGCACCGTCCATCGGAAACTCGAACGCCGGATCCCCAGTGCGACGGTGCCGCTCACGTAACGCCTCATTGAGCACGGCGAGGCACGCGTAGACCACCGGTACGGTGTGCCCTGCGGAGAGGACGAACCGATCGCTGTAGCGACGCCACGGGCGCAGCACGTCCCAACGCATTGCACCCGACAACATCGCCGAAAGCAGGATGTGCACCTTGGATCTCGAACCACCTGGATGCCCGCTCTGGCGGTAGTTCAACATCAGGTCGATCATTTCGTCGATCAGTTCCCGCGTCGTGTCCCAGTGACCGAAAGCGGCTTCGGCCGTCGCGTAGACCCGATCGAGTTCGGTGGGGCTCGCTTTTTGCACAGTTACCTCGTGTTCTTGCGAATGAAGTCGGCGACACGCGATAACCCCGAATCGATCGCCTCGAACGATGACGCGTAGGAAAATCGCAGGTGCTGACCTTCGCCCTCGATCGGGCGTCCGAAATGGACGTCTGAGAGGACCGCGACGCCGGCCTCTTGCAGCAAGCGCTTGCGGAGTTCGTCGCTTCCGCTCGCACCGATCCGTTTGCAGGCGTCGGTCACATTGGGCCAAACGTAGAATGCCCCACCCGGAGAAAGACAACTGATGCCTGGAATCTCGTTCAGGCCGGCAACGATTCGGTCACGACGGCGATGAAAAATCTGCCGCATCTCCTCCGGCTCGTCCTGGGGTCCATTGAGGGCTTCGATAACGGCGTACTGATTGGGGTGCGGCGGACAGGAATCGGTGTTCGTGACCCAGCGCGTGAATGACGGGGCCAGCGCCTCGTTCGCCGCGTAGCCGACGCGCCATCCAGTCATGGCGTAGGTCTTCGATGCCGAGTCGACCACGATCGTGCGCTCGCGCATCCCGGGAAACGAGACGATGCTCTGGAAGCCGCCGTCGTAGACCAGACCCGAATAGACCTCGTCGGAATAGACCCAGACCTGCGGATGCTTGGCGACGATCGCCGCGATCGCCTCGAGATCGGCGCGATCGAGGATGCTCCCAGTCGGATTGTGCGGGCTGCAGAGAATAAGCATCCGGGTCTTGGGCGTGATTCGACGCGCAAGGTCGTCCAGATCGAATCGAAAGCCGAGCGATTCGCGTAGCGGCAAGGGCACCGGCACGGCACCGGAGGCAACGATCTGCGAGTAGTAGATCGGAAATCCCGGATCGGGGTAGATCACCTCATGCCCCTCGCCGTAGTCGGTAACGGAGAGAATCGCGTAGGCGATGAACGGTTTTCCGCCGCAGCCACAGACGACTTCAGACGCAACGAAGGGCACCCCGCGGGTTCGCGTGAAGAACCCGGCGACCGCTTCGCGCAAGGCTGGAATGCCCGGTGACGGTGTGTAGCCGGTCTTCCCGTCGGTGATCGCCCGGATCCCCGCGAGTCGGATCGACGCCGGTGTCGGGAAGTCGGGCTGACCGATACAGAATGAGACGATGTCGCGGCCCTCGGCGGCGAGTCGTTCGACCTCGGCGAGGACGACAAACGCGTTTTCGGTCCCCAACTCGCGCGCGCGGCGGGACAGTTCGGACATGGATCCCTCCTCCGTTGGCCGGATCCGCCCGATTCTAGCAGCCGCGCGCGCGCAGGTGAGTACGGAATCGAGCCGTCAGACGCTGCGATCCAGCGGGGCGACCGCAGGCGGCGGCGCCACCGGTGGCACGGGCGGCGGTGCTGGCGGAGCCATCAGCATCATCGGGGCGCGCGGCGGAAGCGGCGCCGGCGCCGATCGCGGTGTCCACGATCCGGCGCCGACTGCGGCCCGCGGTCCGCTCGGCCGATCGTCCTCCGGCTCCGGGATCGTTACTTGCACCGTCACACGCTTGTGATCGCGGACTGCCTCGATCGCAAAGCTCTCGCCTTCCTTCTCGTCGAGCGCCTCGCGCAACTCGTCCACATCAGCGACCTCGTTTCCTGCAACAGAGACGATCAGATCGCCGACCTTGATTCCGGCTCGCTGGGCTGGGGACTCCGGGAGCACCTTGCCGACGAGGACACCTGCCGACTCCGATCCTCCCAGATGCGAACGCAACTCGGAAGTCGTCTCAACGAGTTCGACTCCCAAGACCGGCCTTCTCCAGCCCGCAAAGGCCGCACCACGACCAATCTTCTGCCATAACTCGGGATCAGCTAGATGCTTCAGGTGATCCGCGAGCGCCTTTTCGTGGTTTCCATCGCCGGTGCCGAACCACTGCATTTCGCCTTCCTCGCCGAAATCCGGGAGCACCACGATGCGGCCCGAGCGCTCTCCGAGTGTGACCTCGAGCTGGCGCTCGCGACCGTCTCGAACGACGGTGAGCGGGACTCGCTCGCCGGGCTCGTGGGCGCGAATGCCTTGAGTCACTCCGGCAGGGCCATGGACTCGGTCGCCGTCGAACTCGACGACGATGTCGCCCTCAAGGAGCCCGGCCGCCTCGGCCGGCGAGTCGTCGACGACCTCGGTGATCCGAGCTCCGCCTCCGTCACGTTCGGTCTCCTCGGCCAAATGCACGCCGAGAAATGCGTGTGCGCCGTCCTCAGTTTTGACCACGATCCGACGCTTGATCTCCGGAGCGTCGGATCCCGCCGCGACCACGGTGGACGCGGCAACAAGCACCGTCACGACCAGCAGTTGGATCGATTTCTTCGGGAGACCCCTGGCGGGTCGGCGACTTTTCAACATTTGCTGCTTCTCCTTTTTCCATGGCCTGGGCGGCCGTGGATCCCATCGGCTGTTACGCCGCGGCGTCGAGAAAGACGAAGGGCTCCGGGTGTTACGATGCGGCCTCTGCCCGGCCGCGGGGCCCTGAGGTCGGCTCATGCTCCAGACTCACCGGTTTTCCAAGTCGTTTCGAAGATGCCTGGCCGTCGGGGCGCTGTCGACCTTGGCCGGCGCGGTTCCGGCCGCCGACCGGCCGGAGGGTCGCACGTTCGCCACCCGCTCGGTCGTTCATGCCCGCCACGGCATGGTCGCCTCCGCGCATCCGCTCGCCACCCAGATCGGGGTCGACATCTTGCGGCGCGGCGGCAGCGCCGTCGACGCGGCGATCGCGGTCAACGCGGCGCTGGGGGTTCTCGAGCCCGTCTCCTGCGGGATCGGCGGAGATCTGTTCGCGCTCGTTTGGAGCGCGCGCGATCAGCGCCTCTACGGACTCAACGCGTCGGGGCGTGCGCCGGCCGCGCTCGATCGCAGCGCCGTGCCGCCAACCGTAACGGGAACGATCCCGCCCCACAGTCCCTGGGCCTGGACCGTTCCTGGTGCCGTGGATGGTTGGTTCGAGTTGCACACACGATTCGGTCGTCTGCCGATCTCCGCCATTCTCGATCCCGCGATTCGGGCGGCGGAAGAGGGCGAGCCCGTGCCCCAGGTGATCGCGGGTGCCTGGTCGCGATCGGCCGCGGTCTTTCGAGACAAACCGGGATTCGCGGAGACGTTCTTGCCGGACGGCCGCGCGCCGGTCGAAGGCGAGCGCTTCCGCAATCCCGGACTCGCCCGCAGCTACCGACTGCTCGCCGAGCTCGGACGAGACGCCTTTTACCGCGGAGAGATCACGCGCACGATCATCGCCTTCTCGACGAAGGAGGGTGGCCGGTTCGCATTTGAGGACTTCGATCGGCACCGTTCGGAGTGGGTCGATCCGATCTCGACGACCTACCGCGACGTGACGCTATTCGAGATCCCGCCGAACGGCCAAGGCCTGACCGCCCTGATGATGCTGAACATGCTCGAGCCGATCGACCTGGCGGGCCTCGGACGCGACTCGGTCGACCACTGGCACACGATGGTCGAGGCCAAGAAGCTGGCCTACGAGGATCGCGCGCGCTATTTCGCCGACCCCGCGTTCGCGCAGGTTCCGGTCGCGACCCTGGCATCCAAGCCATACGCCAAGCAGCGCATGGCCGCATTCGATCCCGTGCGCGCGGCGACGCTCCCGACGCCGGGTGATGCCGCGCTGGCCCGTGGAGACACGACCTATCTGGCCGTCGCCGACGCCGAGGGCAACATGGTGTCCCTGATCCAGAGCAACTACACCGGCTTCGGCTCGGGCTACGTCGTTCCCGGCTGGGGGTTCGGTATCCACAACCGCGGCTCCCAGTTCAGTCTGGATGCAGAGAGCCCGAACCGGCTCGAGCCGGGCAAGCGGCCGTTCCACACCATCATCCCCGCATTCGCCGTGCGGCGCGGGAAGCCTTGGCTCGCGTTCGGCGTGATGGGCGGCGACATGCAGCCACAAGGACACGTGCAAGTGTTGACGAACCTCGTCGATCACGGGATGAACCTGCAGGAGGCCGGAGACGCGCCGCGCTTTTACCACACCGGGTCTTCCGAGCCGACCGGAACGAAAATCTCGGGAGGTGGGACGCTGTACCTCGAGAGCGGCATCCCCGAAGAAGTCCGCCGAGAGTTGGTGCGCCGCGGTCACCGCATCGCCTCGGCGATGCCGATCGTCTTCGGCGGTTACCAAGCGGTCGCCCGTGATCCGGTCACCGGCTTCTGGTCCGGTGCGAGCGAGTCCCGCAAGGACGGTTGCGCGGCGGGATACTGATCCGGCGTGGGAGGATTCGACGTGGACTCGAACTTCGTGCCCGTCGCGCGGCCGACCGCGCAACGCTTCGGAAACGGCTGACCCGCGAACGCGGTCAGTCGGTCGGGACCGGGCGAGCCAGCCCGCTCACGGTTGGCAGACCGACAACCAACGCGCGAACCGAGCCCACATGCGCGACGATATCTTCAAGCGTATTGAACCCCGGATTCGCGTTCGGAGCCGGAGCGGTGGCTGGCGATTGACAGACCCCGGGCGGCTTCAGCGCGGCGGCCCCATCCGCGGTTGCGTCCCACGGATTTCCCGACTCGGACGGGGTCGGGGTAGCGGGTGCTTGCTTGTCTTTGCCTGAGCGGGGTTGTTGGATTTCGGTCGCCGGGGCCGGCGGGCCGGCTTGAACCGTTGACTCGGTTGCGGCGCACGGCACCGCGCAGGCACACGCGATCATCACACCGACCCACCATTGTTGCTGGCCCATCACCCGTCCTCCCAGTAATTGGACCCCCATTCTAGTCTCCTCGACCGTGGCCTGCCCTGGTCGCGACGTTTCGCCGAGCCGCACCGAGCTCGGCTTCGGCCGACTCTAGAATCGTCGACGATTCCGGGCTTCCATCCAGTCGGGCCAGAGCCAGGATTCGTTCCGCCTCGTCGAGGCTCCCGGCGGCGACGAAGGCCCGCGCGGCCGCGGCGCGAGCGCGTGAAACTTCAGGAGCCCGGGCGCCGGCCGCCCGGATCCAGGCATCGGCCGCGGAAAGGGCGGCCTCTGCCGCGGCGATCGGCCGCGACCGCTCGAGTTCGAGGCGGCTGAGCGTCTCCAAGAGCCCGGCCGGGCGAAGGATCTCGCCGGACTGCTGGCGCAGTTCGATTTCGTGCGTGAACGCCTGCGCGGCCACCCCAGGCTCTTTGAGCAGGAGAGCGTTCTCGCCGACCAGATGCCATAGCGTCAACGCGCGACCGGAATCGGGCGCACTCCGCGCGGCGAGGATCTGCAGCGCCTCGGAGGCCGACTCGATCGCCGCGCGGCGATCCTGACTGGCGGCCTGAACTCTGGCGAGCCGTTCGAGCGCATCGGCGATCCGGATCGGGTCTGGATCCGTCTTTCGCAGATCGTCAAGTACCTGGATCAGCCGTTCGCGCGCCTCGGCGAACTCGCCTCGCGAGCGGAGCCGTGAGACCTCGCCGTCGAGGCCGTCAGTCGCGACCGATTGCGGACCGGCCGCTGCCGGATCGGCTCCCGCAACGCAGACCGGATTCGCCGCCACGAACCGGGGCACTGCCGCGAGCTGAGCGTCGCGCATCTGCTGCGCGCAGGCGTGACAGGCCCCCCACGCTCGCTCCCGCAGTTCGATCGCGCGATCGAGCACCACCGCCGCCTCGC
>JANNRU010000396.1:0-2301 GCA_031401755.1 Acidobacteriota bacterium
GCAGCGGCTCGGCGAGGAGACCCGGGGCACGCTCCGCCGGGATACGGTGTCGGTGGCGGAAAAGATCGGGTGGCTGACCGACATCTTGAGGCAACGGCCGTCGGTCGGATTCTTCGAAATACTCGCGCTGTTACCGACGCGCCTGGATCGGATAGCCGCGTTTCTCGCGGTACTCGAAATGGTTCGACTGCAGATCCTGATCGCGTTCCAGCGCGAACCGCTGGGTGAGATTCTCTTGACGATCGTCGAAGGGCCGGCGATGACCGGCGAGCTTGGCGGCGAGACCGTCGGATCGGCGGAGGAATCATCGTGATTGAAGGGACGCAGGGTCCGCCGTCGGCGGAATGGCTATCGGCCGCGGTCGAAGGGATCTTGTTCGCGGCCGACGAACCCGCAACGGTGCGCGAGATTGGCTTGGCACTCGGGGGAGTTGAGGCCGCCGAGATCGAGGCTGCGATCGTCGAGATCGAAGAGCGCTATCGAGGCGCCTGCGGTGGGCTGCGCGTGGAGCGCGTCGCCGGCGGGTTGCGGCTGGCGACGAAGTCCGAGGTCGGCGCCTGGGTGCGTCGCTTCTTTCGACAGCGCAATCGGACGAGGCTGTCTCCCGCCGCTCTTGAGACTCTGGCGATCGTGGCGTATCGGCAGCCGATCACGTCGCCTGAGATACAAGCCATTCGTGGCAAGGATCCGGACGCCGCGCTGCGCGGGTTGATCGAGCGGAAGCTGATCCGGATCCTCGGTCGCAAGCGCGTGGTTGGGAGTCCGATCCTGTACGGAACGTCGCGGGACTTCCTGATCCACTTCGGACTGGACCGCCTGGAAGATTTGCCCTCCATCGAAGAGTTCGACCGGTTCCTAGACGTGCTCGAGAGCGCTCAGTCGTCCGCCTCCGGGGAAGCCGATTCGGAATCGACCGAACGGGTGGCTCCACAGAAAAGTCCGATAGATCCGACTGCGGCGGCCATCGCCGATTTCGAAGATGGCGACGAGGACTCGTGGCGCGAGGTCGGCGAGAGCGCGTGACAGTCGCCAACGGTGGTGGCGGAGCAACGGGCGAGCGGCTGCAGAAGTCTCTTGCTCGCGCCGGACTCGCCTCTCGGCGGAGCGCCGAGAAGTGGATTCTCGATGGACGGGTCGAGGTCAACGGTAAGGTCGTAGCGACCCTCGGGACACGGGTCGACCCCCAGCGCGACGTCATCCGTGTCGACGGCAAGCGAGTCGGACAGCCGCCTGAGACCGCGGTGTGGGTCCTGTTGCACAAGCCGCGGGGTGTGATGACGACGCTCAGCGATCCCGAACGACGGCCGACGGTTCGAGATCTCCTGCCGGATCTTCGTCGACGCGTTTTTCCCGTGGGACGACTCGATTTCAACACCGAGGGTCTATTGCTCCTGACGGATGACGGGGCGCTCGCGCGGGACCTGATGCACCCCTCGCACGGAGTCGTCAAGACCTATCACGCCAAGGTGCGTGGCACGCCAGATGGATCGGTCTTGGACCGCTTGCGACGCGGCATCCTGATCGACGGGAAACGGACCCGTCCGGCGGAGATTCGCATCGTGCGTCCCGCTGCCAACAGTTGGATCGAAATCCGCGTCACCGAGGGGCGGAAGCACCAAGTGCGAAAAATGCTTGAGGCCGTGGGACATCCGGTCTCGCGATTGCGGCGGGTGGGCTACGCAGGCCTGCGCCTCGGGCGACTGGCGCCGGGGGAATGGCGCTACCTGCGCCCGGAAGAGGTCGAAAGCCTACGCCGTGCGGCTCGTCCCCAAATCGGACTCCAGACCCGCCGCGCCGGGGCGAGCAGCCCGGCCTAATCCACTGAAAAAAAGACGCTTCTTGACACCGTCAGCCTCCTTCTCTAGCATGGGCCGCTATCGGCGTACCGTAGCGCTCGATCCTCGGGAGTAAGTCCGGGGTAAAGGGGGTCCGTGCGCATCGGCGCGACGGTTCCCACCGCAGGAGGTTGGAAGTCAAGCCCATGGACACCCAGCAGGATACCCACAGTGAGGAAGGGACCGGTTGCCCGGATACCCCGCTGGACCGGCCCGCAGGCCCGATGATCGAAGTCGAACAGGTCGAGGACTTCGGACTCGCGCTTGAGCAGTACGAGGCCGGCATGAAAGCGGTTCGAGAGGGCGAAGTCGTCAGCGGACGCGTCCTGCGAGTTCTCGAAAAAGAGGTCATTGTCGACGTCGGCTACAAGTCCGAGGGCATCATCGACATCTCGGAATTCCGAACGACCTCCGGAGAGATCAAAGTCGCGGTCGGCGACGTGATCGACGTTCTACTTGAGCGGAC
>JANNRU010000397.1:0-8371 GCA_031401755.1 Acidobacteriota bacterium
CGTCCGGAACGAAGAGACCCGGAGGTCCTGGTCCAAAGACGACGCGGTGAGAACGATTTGGTTGAACACCAGGTGCTCCATGAGAACTCCGATGCGGTCGGGAGAGGGCTCGAAGTTCCCCATCACTCCGTTTAGGACCCCCGTGTCGAAGAAGAAATAGCGTGGATGTTGGACCAGGCGGCGGCGCTCGCTCTTCGCGAAGGCCGCGGCGCGGCGCACGATCAGCGTGTCCTCCAGGATCTCGAAGAACCTCACCGCGGACTGGCGGGCGATGCCGGCTTCCGATGCCAGTTTCGAGAGGTCGAGGAACGACCCCGCGCAGGCCGCTGCCACGTGCAGGAACCTGGAGGACCCCTCGATGTTGCGTGCGAGGGCCTCGGTTTGGATTTCCTCCTTGAGGTAGGTGGCGCAGTACGAGGACAGCGTCTTGACGCGGGAGGATCGGTCCGGGTCGACGTAGATCCCGGGCAGCGTGCCCGTCGAAAGCGCGGCGCGTGTGTCTAACTCTCGGGAGATCCGCGACTTGATCGCGAAACGCGCGGGCGTGACCACGCTCGAGTTCCTCGGACACGACCCCGCGCCGATCGACCCATCTTGGTTCACGATCGAGGGCGCACGCGGGGTGCGGTGAGGGGTCGAGCCGCACTCGCCTCCGCGTCTTCCGCCGTACGGAATTTCTTGACGCCCGGCTACCGTGGCGCCTTCGGCGCGAGGATCCGATAGAAACCCAGCATCTGTGCCACGACCTTCAGATTGTCGGGGTCGTCCGGAGATCGCCACGGTCGCGGCATCTCCTCGATCCGGCGATAACGAGTGACGGGCAACTCAGTCCTCCCGGAACCCGAATCGCTCGGCGAGCACGTTGGCGTCAAAGCGATCCGTGGGGCGCGTGGTGGCCGACGTACTTCCGAACCGCGCGGTGGGTCTGTGCCCCATGCCGGCTGGGAATTCGGCGGTACGATACGTTCATCGTGATTGAAACGCCCTTGCCATGAAGACCTATAAGCGCGAGACCTCGGGCTTCGAGTCGCCTCGGAGCCACCCGTGGACCGACGCCGCCGCTAACTCCGGCAACCGGTACCGCGATTTCAAGTCCGGCCCGCAGTTCGTGAGGACCTCCCTCGAGGACTTCACGCCTTGGAACCACTACCACGCGGTGGAGACGTTTTATCGGTTGCTCGAGTGGCTCAACGCGCCGGACGGCGGGTTCGAGTCCAACGATTGCGAGTTCACCGGGCCGTCCGACAACAAGGACCCGAACTATCGGAAGAAACTGGAGTGCAGTGGCCGCCTGATGATCCTGTACCGCGACCTTCCTCGCAACCTGTCGCGGCCCCTCACGGAGCGGCTCGAGGGCGCCCTGCATCGCCGCCTGGCGGAACTCGATCCGGGATTCGAATGGGGGGCCGTCGGAACGACGATCATGCGCACACGGTACGTCGGCCTTCCGGTCCCGGAGGCGGGGCAGCTGGGGTTTCAACTGATGCTCTCATTCTGGGCGTGGGGGAACACGGAATGCGAGACGATGGCCCACCTCGATCGGCTCTTCGGAAACCTCGCCCGCTCCCTGCACGACGCGGCTGCGGAGCAAGATTGAGCGGTCGCGTCGAGCCGCTCGGCCGAGTCCCGGACCGCCACACGATCCAGCGCCTTGTTTTGGGCGAGCTCCAAGACTAGGAGCTTCGAGCGCAGCAGCGTGGCCGCTTCCCGGGACGACAGGTGATCGAGGTGAAAGACCCGGACCTCCCAGGGCGACGCGGTGTCCGGCTGCTGGTTGTCGAAGACCCGGAGAAGGAACTCGATCTCGCTCAACGTTTCGGGAAGGGCCTCGACCTCGATCGTGCCGGCCTGCTCGTCGACGACGAACTTTTCGAGCCCGGTCATCTCGCGCACCAGGTTCACGGTTTCGGCCACCCCGAGGTGTTCGGGTTGAAAGGTCTTCTGGATGTAAGCGTCCGGCCTTCCCATGTTTTGCGGCGCCGGGACTTCGGCCATGCTTCCTCTGGCCCGGTAGTGGGCGAAGGAGGAATCGATGGGAAGGACGCGGAGCAGGTTGCGGCCAGTGGCGAAGCTTGGGTAATGGCGGGAGTCCGACGCGCGGGCGCTGACCGACGCTTGGCGTGTAAGCGGCGAGTTTGTCGATGATGCGGCCGGGATTCCTGCGGTTCGTCGATCTCCGCGCCGTTCGGTCGCGACGCTATCGATCGTAGTGGCGAATCCCCCGCTTCGGATCCGCCTCGTAGCGGTTCGGAGCCATGGTGCACTTCGCACAAAGCCCGAACCCGTTGCGATCGCCGACCCTGAGCGTGCGGATGACCTCGAGGTAACGCTCGGAATACCAGATCTCACGAAAACTCATGGCGAATACGTTGTGCTCGAGCAGCTCCCCGTACATGTCCTCGCAGCAACAGCAGGCATCACCGTCGTAGTGGATGAGCAGGTAGGATCTGGGCTGCGCGCACAACCCGGTCGGGTTCGAGCGCCACTTCAGGCGCCGCATCTTGTCGTTGTCGGAGGAATGCGTTCGCACGTAGGCTTTCTCGACGAGGCTGAACAGCACCTCGGTGCCCTGCAAACGCCGCTTCCAGAACGCTTTCTCCGCGTCTCTCTCCTCCTCGGTCGTGTAGTCGTACAGGCCAACGACGATGTACTCGAAGACCTCGGCCGCCTCGCGGCAGAGCGCTTCGTCGTTTTTGAGAACGTCGCCGTGGGTGTGTACATAGGGTCTCATCCCTCGGCGCTTGGCT
Organism: Acidobacteriota bacterium; assembly: GCA_031401755.1. Classification (GTDB taxonomy): domain Bacteria; phylum Acidobacteriota; class Polarisedimenticolia; order Polarisedimenticolales; family Polarisedimenticolaceae; genus JANNRU01. The sequence goes on from JANNRU010000397.1 coordinate 2,748, forward strand.
TCTCTCGCGATCGGCATGAGGCGCTTGTCGAGAAAGGCCTCGCTGAGCTAGTGAAACGTGATGTAGCCGCGGAAGTTCAACTCCTCCAGCTCAGCGAGAAGAGAGAGCACCTTCTCCGTGGGCATCGCTTGCCGAATGCTCGTGCCGTCGGACGTCTTCCGCTGGCCCAGCCGATCCGATTCGCGAGAGCAGAAGAAGCAATCCCGATTGCAATGGAACTGCAACTCGAGAACGACCCGCTGAAACAACGGAATGGGGTTCGTATCGCGCGTGATCAGCGCGTCGAGCGTCCGTCTTGCCCGGAGGAGAGCTTTCGAGATCATGCGCATCCCGAAGATATCGCAACCCCGCTCGGCCCGGGGCCCGACGGCGCGGTTCCGGAGTCTCTACTTCACCACGAAGTTCACGCGCCGGCCGGGAACGACGACCGTCTTCACGATCTGCTTCCCCTCGAGCCATCCGGCAACGGTGTCGCGCGCGATCGTCTCGACCTCGTCCTGCGCCGCCTCCCGGAAGGAGCGTTCAAGCTCTCGGTCGCCGTGCGGCATCCGTATCTGATCCCGTCGTCGCTTGTGCTCCCCGAGCAGGGGGTCGATCTCGTCCGCGGGAAGCTCGTCACGCTGGCTCCCGGGTTCGAGAGAGTCGGCGGTCTCGTCGAGGCTCAAGTCGCGGGCGCGGCGGCGCGACCTGTCCCGCGCGAAGGGGATCCCGTGATCGGGCTCGCGGCGGAAGCCAGGGTCTCGTTTCCGGGGACTGTGCCCGGGACGTATCGCGTCGCGGCCCGCGGCAAAATATCCCGCGACTCCCCGCAGCTCGCGGAATCCGCACCTTGACAACTGTATCTCATGGGCTACATTACCCGGGTGCGTGTCCGGATGACGGAGGTCTACCGAGATTGGATCAACGGACTACGAGATCGTGTCGGCCGCGCCCGGGTCCAGGTTCGCGTGGATCGCCTGGTTCATGGAAATCCAGGGGATCATCGCAACCTCGCGCGCGGAGTCTCGGAGCTTCGCGTCGATGTGGGGCCGGGCTATCGCGTCTATTACACCCGGCGTGGCGACGATTGGATCATCCTCCTTGCGGGTGGGGACAAGACCTCACAGGCGAAGGACCTCAAGCGCGCGATCGAGATCGCGAAGCATCTTTAGGAGTTGCGCATGCTCAAGGTGACAAAGCGCCGCACGAAAGCCAAGAAAGTCATTCGGCGCCGCGCGAAAACCAAGACCGTCCCATACGACGTGGCAGAGCAGCTTCGCACCCCCGCGGAGATGGCCGCCTACCTCGATGCTTGGCTCGCCGAAGCTCCGGACGACGTGACGGGCATCGCTCGAGCCCTCGGCGACATCGCCCGTGCCAAGGGCATGTCCCAAGTGGCGAAGGCGGCGGGGCTCAGCCGCGAGAGCCTCTACCGGGCGCTCAGCATCGACGGTAATCCCAGCTTCGCCACGATCCTCAAGGTCACCAAAGCCCTCGGGGTTCGACTTCACGCCGCGTCTGCGTGATCGTCACAAGCCTCGTGGTGTTGGGTCGCCCACCGCGGACGGATCCGTCAGAGCCAGTTCGATTCCCGCGCTCGCCCTCCGACCGACTCGCGCGGCAGCGGGGCTAGACGAAGCGATCGGCGGATCGTCCGCATGAAGTGCGTTTTCGCTCCGCCCCCGGTTCACTGCTCTGCGCCAACGTCCGATAATCGACCACCGCTCAACCGGAACAGCCCCGCTCGGGCCGGCTCGCGCCGTCCGGTCCAACAGTCGCCGACGCTTCGAAGGATGCCGGGAACCCGGCATCCGCGGCGCGCCCCGGACAGCCGGGGTGGCCCGAGCCGGTCGCCGTGGGGCCGTCTCCCTCTGCGGTCGGGTAGAGCGATGGCGCGTTGATCGGTAGGTGGAGGGTTACCAGTCCCGCCCTTTCGGTTGCGGGGCGGGCTCACATTTCCACCGTGGGCCACGGTTCCATCTTTTTCGGTGAAACGTAAGCGTCCGGCCTTCCCATGTTTTGCGGCGCCGGGACTTCGGCCATGCTTCCTCTGGCCCGGTAGTGGGTGAAGGAGGAATCGATGGGAAGGACGCGGAGCAGGTTGCGGCCAGTGGCGAAGCTTGGGTAATGGCGGGAGTCCGACGCGCGGGCGCTGATCGACGCCTGGCGTGTAAGCGGCGAGTCTCTGACCCGGCTCGCGAGTCGTCGCGGCGTGAAGCGCGAGCGGCGGGCACTTGTGTCACGAGTCGAGGAATTCTCGAATCGTGATGATTCGAAAGTTGCCGTGAGAGCCGAGCTTCAGCACCTGCTTGTCGCCCGTCACGATCGCATCGACCCGTCCTGCGACACCGCATTCCAGAACCCGATTATCGGCTTCGTCGTCGAGCACGCTCAGCCGACGCTTCGAACGAACGATCGTCGCCAGCTCGGATAGGAACAAGGCGACCCGCGCCAGTTCCTCTCGATCCCGGGCGAATTTGCGCGCGAGCACGACGAGAAGCTCGTCTTGAATCGGGTTGGAGAGGAACAGCTCGTGCTCTCCGGTAACGATGCGATCGAGGGCCTGCCCCGCCGCGCCCTTGGCCAAGGTCAAGGCCGAGACATAGACGTTGGTGTCGAAGACGACCTTCACTCGACGAGGTACCGCTGAAGGTCCTTCTCGGACAAGATGCCCTTTTCCTTCGCCAGGCGGCTCCAGTAACCCCGGATGCCGCGAATCTCGCGCTGGAGCCGTTGACGCCGGGCGAGCCGCAGGGCCTCTTGGATCACCGCGCTGAGCGTCTTGCCCTCCGCCCGGGCGATCTCCTCGGCCTCCCGGGCCAACTCGGGCGGCAATGAGATGGTCTTCTTGACGGCTGTTCCCATGCGACGCTCCTCCGGTATGAATAGATACTACCGCGACCGCAGGTGGTCAAACCCGGGGCCGTTGCCGCGAATCTGTAGTGCGCCGCCGGCGACAAATTGACCGGCGGTAGGTCTACAAATCCGAACGACGGGCGCACAGCCCCAAGGTCAGCGGTCCACTCTAGAAACCGCCCTTGGCTACCACCCTCCATCCCTGGCAGGTCCTGCTCACCGCGATGGCCGGCTGGATCAACCGCCACCAACACGCGGCGATTGACGATCTGCGAGAAGAGAACCGTATCCTCCTTGAAACGATAGATGCCTTGATCAGTGTCGATTTCTTTTTTGGATCATACGGGGCCGCCGGTCTCGAGAACAGGGGTTGGCGGAATCGGGCAGACGTTGGCTCCTGCCCGCCGAAGCGCTGCCTGAGCGGCCCAGGCCAGTGCGGCGCCGAGCACGAAGTGAGTCACTCCGAGGATTCGTGCGGCAACGGCTGGTAAGCGCGGGATTGGGTGCAGCCAGTCGAGCGCGAAACCGAGCGACATCACTCCACCGCAAACAGAACATAGTCGGACGCGATAACGATCGTCACGGTTGGATAGAACGCACGAGCACGATCCAGGTCGACGGCTGTGCTCAACAGCCCGACCGCAATTGCCAGGAACGCTCCGACCCCCGCAGTGCCACGATGCGCCGCTTTGCGGAGAGTCCAAACAAACCGCCGTTCCGTTCTCTACTCTGGTACGAGCCCGGGTCCAAACCCCGCGGCCTTTGCCCCAAATCCCCCCAATCCCCCGGGAAGAACTTCGTGGGACTGCGGTACTGAGACTCGTAAGGCCGGCGCGGCTACGTGCCCGCTGGGGTGATTCCCGTCGTCGCCAGGAATGTGCGGATGGCTTCGAACGCCTGCAGCATTTGCTCTGCCGTGAAGTCTCCATGCCCCCCTCCGGGTATGGTGAGCAATTGGTTTTTCGCGCCCGCCTTGGTCAGCGCCGCATGCAGCCGCACCGCATGCGAGTAGGGCACGATCGTGTCGGCATCTCCGTGAATGGTCAGGATGGGAGGCAGGCCGGAACGAACGTAGCTGAGAGGCGAAAGCCGATTGGCCAGGTCTTCGCGATTGGGCAGACTTCCGAGCCAGGAGACCGCATAAGCGCGCGTGTTCGGGCCTTGCAGCATGTCCGAAACGTCGGTGATCCCGAACCAGTTGATCACCGCCGCGACCTTGGGCCTCGAGTTCTTCCGTGAACCATCCCAGGTTTCATCGTCTTCGTACGCACACTCGTTCTCGAACCCGGCGGAAAAAGGAATCATGGAGGTCGTGAGCGCCAAGTGGCCTCCCGCCGATCCGCCGGTGACGACGACCTTGCTCAGGTCAAAGTTGTATTTCTTGGCATTGCGCCCAACCCAGTGCAGCGCACACAGGCAATCCTCCACCGCGGCCGGCGCCAGGGAGGTTTTTCCCAGCCGATACTCCACATTCACCACCGCGAAACCCCGCGTCATGAACGGCAGAGAATACAGAACGGAACCTTCCTTTGTGCCGGCTACCCAACCACCTCCATGGATCATGACCACAACCGGCGTGGGAGTCTTGGACTCTCGTGGACGGTAGACGTCCAGCTTGGCCTCATAAGAGTTGGCCACTTTGTAAGTGATGTTGTCGTTGACCTCATAGTCGTGCGAGATGAGCACGGCGGATTTTTCTGCCTCGGTGAGCTGGGCCCAGGAGGCACTGGAACAAACAGCGCAAATCACCGCGACTGCCACGAAGCGAACTGCCCGCATGATTCCTCCGCTCCTCACTACTCTGTGTGCGCAACTAGGTCACGCTTTGAATCTATAATGAAGCAGTATCACCGCTCTACTCAAGAAGCCTCAACCATTTCTCCAACGCTTCAAAGAACCCCGGCGGTGTGGCCAGTGGGCCAAGCGCCTTACCTAAGCTATCCACCGGCGCGAGCATTCCATGTCCGGTCGCAGTGAATCGAGCCACTTCGAATCGCCCAGGCTTGTCCGCTCGAATTTGTTCAATGATGCCCACGTTCTTCGCGATGTCCGATTGGGTATCCTCGTCGCCATAGAACCAGAGGATCGGAGCTTTGATTTTCCGCAAGCAGGGAACAGGGTCGAAGTCGGCCACATGGCGATACCATCCTACGAACCAGTCGTGTGGTGCCGAGGGAACGTATTGCGCTTTCGGATACCAGGCCGTGGTACGTGCAGCAAGATCCGCTGCTCTATACCGATCCCATGCAGCGGAGTCGCTCGGATGCCGGATCACATCAGCTTCTTGCTGCCACAAGCGCTCCGCTTCCCCGAGTTCGTCGGCGTTCAGTCCCGTACCGCGCCAGACATTCAAAGCAGCGTACGTATCCGCTTCATAGGGCGAGACAACCGGACCTGAAACCTGTACTACGAATGCGATCTTGGGGTCGCGAGCAGCTACCAGCGAGGCCACCCATGTTCCTTGGCTCACCGCGAAAAGGCCGATGTGGGCAGGATCAACGTCTGGTTGCTTTCGGAGCCATTTCACCAGGGCTTGTACATCATCGGCTCGCTCCTCGAAGCCGACCGTCCGCCACGAACCGGTAGAGCCGCCATTGCCGCGCTTGTCGTAGGTCACTGCAACATAGCCCCTGGCCGCGAAGTACTCACCCCAGAACCGGTAAGGCGGTGAATCTGCGCGACAACTGTTGCCACCGCCATGAAGGATGATAACGCCGGGCTTTCGGCCGGGTTTTGTAGAACCCGACTTGGACCCTGCGATCACGATTCCCTTACGCGCGATCGTGAAC